>JAJAYG010000034.1 GCA_026786335.1 Chitinophagales bacterium
AGAAATAAAGTCGAGCGAACGCGTGTGCTCCACACAATGCTCAACTACACACGCGCTCGAGTAGATTAACGAATTTATTGTTGGAACTGATAGGAAACGATTAGTTAAAGATGAAAGAATTTTTTTACAAAGCATAAGTCTGGCTCTGCACATCGCCATCGCTAATACTTGCGCCGGTAGTGATTTTATTCCAAATCCCACATAATAAAGTCAACTTCAATTGATTTTAAATATTCAAGATAAGAACTATCAGGAACATTCCATGCCAAAAGGCGAAGCCCTTTTTGATGCAGCAGGTTCATTTTATCGGCATCTAATTCATCTTTGAAATTAGTTTTAAAACTTATGCCGTCAAAATTATGTTCAAGCGCTTTTGCCATGTCTGTATCATAATCTCCGTATGAAATAAGATAAGTACTTGCCTCAACATTTTTTTCATTCACATGCTTTAGTACGCTCGAAGTTTCAGATTCAAAAAGCAAATAAGGTGATAATTGATATTTCTCACCTAACTCAATAATTTTATCAGCTTCAAGATTCATTAAATGAGGTATGTTTAAACTATTTATGTTGCATGGTTCCCATGCCTTAAGGTCAATGCAAATGTATTTGCGAATATCATTATCGTTCATGTATTTAAGAACATCCTCTAACTTGCCATATGCATTGCCAGTATCAATGCAACTGCTTATCTTTTCAATTTCATAATCACAGGTTGCAGCAAAGCAATTAAGGGAATGCCCGCAATCTTCTACTATGGGGGAGTGTGAAAGCCAGATAGTTTTATCATTACTTATTTGCACATCCACTTCAATTCCATCCATCAATGGCAGCACACTTATACAACCTTCTAGGCTATTTTCGGGTAAAGTTTCGGTACGCCCCCCTCTATGTGCAATAATTCTGGGTGAATCAATCACGATATGCTTATCGGGGAAATAATGGATTTTAGTACAAGAGTTACCAGTAATAAGCAAAATAATTAACAAACTACTTTTCATAAAATTATTCATAGAAACCAATATTGAAGTTGTACATTAAAAGATGGACCAAACCTGTTTAACCAGCCAACTTCGCTATAGGTTTTTCGCTCATAGTTAAGTACGCCATTGTATGCTATTCCGCCGGCAGCAGCTATCTTAAAGCGAG
Source organism: Chitinophagales bacterium (assembly GCA_026786335.1). Taxonomy (GTDB): domain Bacteria; phylum Bacteroidota; class Bacteroidia; order Chitinophagales; family UBA10324; genus JAJAYG01. The sequence goes on from JAJAYG010000034.1 coordinate 1,150, forward strand.
CATTAATAACCTGTGAAAGTTTTATCTCGGGTGCTATCATTAGCACCGAGATGCGGGTATAATCATCGCAATAATTCCATTGGAGTATTTTTAGTTGTAAAGCAACATTTAGATTTTGTGTTGGCTGAATTAATTTTCTTCCAAAAACTAAGTACTCCATTAAATAACGATCCTGATTAAAATTCCATGGCATAACTCCAAATGCTCCTTCAATAAAGTATTGATGAAATGAAAGCTGAACACCGCAATATGCAGATTCGTAATTGCCAATCCCACCGATGATAACAATCCTGGTTTGTTTATTAATCGACTGCCCGCTGCACTCAAAAAATGCGGCGTAACCTGATAGGAAAATGATAATGAATTTAGTAAAGATTTCTTTCATGTCTATACGTACGAACAAGAGTCAAGTTAATATTTTAGCATTTGAATATCAGGAATGAAAATAAGGATCAAATTGTAAAATTCTACCGGCAATCCTATTTAAATTTTGCCTAATGATTATTTCTCAAAAGAAACCAGTCAAAAAGAAATGTATTATGTTTATCTTTTATGCCACTGGTAAATACTTAATACAAAATGAAAAACCTATAGGAAGAAATCACAAAAGAAAAAAAATAACCATGAAATCTTTTATTACTCTACTCTTCGTTTCCATTTTTATTGGCTGCACTTTAAATGCACAGCATTCAGGAAACATTTCACAAAATATTTTTATAACCGGAAACACCGCTCATGCTGCTTCAACTGAAAATCTTAATGTTCTTCGCGCTGCCGTAGCAGGACAGACAGCACCTGTAACACTCATTTACTGCGGCGATATTCTACATAAAAATGGTTTACAAGGAAAACCGACAAAACAAGATTCTGTTTTTATCAAATCATTATTGGACGTTGTAAAAGATGCAGCAGATGCAAAAGTGTATTTTATTCCCGGTGATGAAGACTGGAATAATTCGGGAATGAATGGCTGGAAGAATGTAAGAAAATTAGAAGAGCTGATTAATGGTATTGCAGGGAAAAAGATATTTCTTCCCGAAGACGGCTGTCCGGGACCGGAGATCATAGACTTCGGAGATCACCTGCAATTAGTTTTTATAAACTCACCATGGTGGATTCATCCTTACGATCGTCCTCAGGCGCCGGACACCAAATGTGATGTACTCGTGGAACCACAATTCATTGAACAACTCCAAGGGGCGCTCGAAGATGCAGAAGAAAAAAATGTTCTTGTGGTTGGTCATCATCCTGCCATCAGCAATGGAAATTATGGAGGGCGTGTTCCTTTTGTAAGGCATTTGGAACCACCGGTATTAGGAACATTCATTGCCGGATATCATCAAAATATCGGATCGCCCCGCGATATTGCAAATCCTTCTTATTCCGAATTTGCAAACAACATTAAATACATTATGCAGGATTATGCACCGTTCATTTATGCATCATCACATGATTTCAATTTGCAGGCACTTAGATATGAAAACTCTTACCAGGTGGTAAGCGGTGCAATCGCAAAAAAAGTTGCAGCAGGTAAATCCAAGCAAACAGTAGTAAAATCAAATGCATCGGGATTTGTGAAGCTTTCTTATTTCGATGATGGCAAAGTGATGTTGGATGTTTATGAATTAGTGAAAGGAAATTCACCTGTAATTAAATCAATACAGTTGTATCAATCATCATGCAATCCCGATCAGTCGGGAGCGCCTGTAAATACCAGATTTGTCCCTTGCAAAGAAAAAATTTCTCCTGCTGCGAATATGAATCCTGCTTTCGCCGATAGTTTAGGAATCGCAGTTGGCGGAGCAGAATACAAAGCTGGTTTTATTAAGAAAATTTTTCTTGGTCCGCTCTATCGCTCCAGCTGGACAGCTGCCATCCATGTTCCGTACTTAAATCTCGACACCACAAAGGGAGGATTAATTGCAACCGGAAAAGGTGGTGGCAGGCAAACACTTTCGCTTTCACTAAATGGTGGCAATGGAAAATCATACGTTTTCCGCAGTGTAAACAAAGATCCAATTAAAGCGCTTGATCCTGTTCTTAGAAAAACTTTTATCGTGGGTTTGTCACGGCAATTAACAGCAACACAAAATCCTTATGGTGCAATGCCCGTTTCTTTTTTGCTGAACGCGACCACCATCTTTCATGCGCAACCTCAATTATATATTCTGCCCGATGATCCTAAGCTTGGAATATTTCAAAAAGAATATGGAGGAATGTTGGGAATGCTTGAGGAGAAACCCAAAAAAGGTAAAGGAGATCAACCGGGATCTTATGGTGCTAATGATGTGTTGCGAAGTTTCGATCTCTTTCGAAAACTGTATAAAGATCACGACAACCGAATTGATCCTGTTGCATTTGCCCGCGCACGAGTCGTTGACATTTGGATAGGTGACTGGGGCAGGCATGAAGACAACTGGAAGTGGGCTGGTTTCAAAGAAGAAAATAAAACCACTTATTATCCTATTCCCCGCGATCGCGATCATGCCTTCTCGCATTGGAATGGTTTGATTCCATATCTGGCTGACAGAAAATGGGCGATGCCAAACGTCGAAAATTTTAATTTTCATTTTGGAGATGTAAAAGCAGAAACGTGGGCTGCCCGACATCTCGATCGTTTTCTTCTTTCTTCAATTGATAGAGAGCAATGGCTGGTGATTGCAAAGGAATTACAGCAGACAATGAATGATACTTTGATTAACAAAGCAATCAGTCAATTTCCGGAAGAAATTATTCCGCTTTCAGGAAAAATCATCGGTGATAAATTAAAAAGCAGAAGAGATGAATTGACAACAGGTATTGAAGAATATTATAGGCTGCTCGCAAAAAAAGTGGATGTTGTAGGATCAAATAAAGCTGAGTATTTTAAAATCACACATTTGGAAAGCGGCAAGGTAGAAGTTACGATGTATGATAAGGAAAAATCATCAGACGAAAAATCGGGCTCACCACTTTACCACCGCACTTTTATTCCCAACGAAACCAAGAGCATAAATGTGTATGGATTGGATGGTGATGATTTAATTATGATAGATGGCACTCCTGCTAAATTTATTTTGATAAGAGTATTTGGCGGAAAAGGAAATGACAGAATCATTAATTCAGCCGGCGGCAAGAGAATTCATATCTATAATTCCAAGAACGAAAAAAGGGACTCTATCATTTCACCAGTTAATTCTAAAATTATTTTTTCGTCCAATAGAAACTTAGTTGAATACAACAGGCAGGCATTTGATTATGACACTTACCTGCCATTACCATTAATCTATTTTTCACCTGATGATGGTTTTACGACGAGCTTTGGTTATACCCGCACGTTTCATCGTTTTGCCGAAGAAAACTATTCTGACAAACTCAACGTGAACTGCAAATTAAGTACAGAAGAAAATCTGCAATTGAAAATTACAAATGAGTATCATCATTTATTCAAAAAATGGGATTGGCTTATGGGCGGTGAAGTTGCACACCCTTTTCCTGCTATTTATTTTTATGGGGCGGGAAATGAAACTACAAAACCCGAAGGTAAAACACGTGCATATTATAAGTCGCGCTTCAACGGCTACAATACTTTCACAGGATTGCAGAGGATTTTTTGGCGTAAGAGTAGTTTCAATTTTAGTTTGTATTATAAGAATTATGCCCCTAATACTCTTTCAGAAAATCTTGACTCCAATCCTTCCACATTTTTTGGAGAAGATGATCTTAATTATTTTGGTGCTGATGTTACATTAGATCTGGATTTTCGTGACAATGCTTATGTACCAAAACG
>JAJAYG010000035.1 GCA_026786335.1 Chitinophagales bacterium
AAGGAAGGACGGTTACATTGTTGTTGGAGATTCATCTACACCCACTAACGTTAAAAGGAAAATGCCTGGCTGATGCGGCTGAAACCTGATGGCTCCGTGCGGTGGTCGCGTACTTTTGATGCTATATCAAAAAATGATCAAGCATTCGCTGTGGAGCAAACACGAGACAACAATTACTTCATTGCATGCGGCTCTTCTCAAAACGATCATTTTAATCCTGTCAGTACTGCAAGTACTGATCTGTGGGTAATTAAATTAAATCTCGACGGTACCACAGTATCAGGATGGACTACTACATGGAGCAGCATAGTGCATCAGGGAAAATTTTATGGAAGCACCGGTGCTGGTTTCGGTGACCCTGACATTGGTTATGATTTTAAAGAAGACCTTAACGGCAATTTTGTAATAGTCGGTCGGGTAGGATCAAAAAACCATGATGTAGGCAGTGGTAATAACGTGCAAGGCGATGGCGATATCTGGGTGCTGAAAATAAGTTCTTCAGGCACCAAACTTAAAGATACCGTTTACCACGGCGCTTACAGCGGGCTCGATTTTGCAAGAAGTGTGACCGTGGATTGCGGCACCGGTCATTACATTGTTTCAGGATTCTGTACTTCATGTGAGAGCAATTCAACTAACACAGAACTGATATTTCTGGACATATCCAGTGACTTTGATTCAATGTCAGTTCACACTTACGGAAATCCCAATTACGATCACGGTTCCTTTAATGTCATTCAACCAGGCACCATTTGCCTCTTGTAATACCGATACATTCCTTTCTATTGGTGTTGTACATCCGAATCAAAATCCAACCTGCTTTTATCGGTATTCCTGAAGTGGCAACCACCAAACAATCACATTGGATGTATTGAATGATTTACTTTTGTATGAGAAGAATAAGAATTTCTCCACTCTGCAAAAAACAATGTTTAAGCTGCGCCGGTTATTTTTTCTGATACTTATGGTATCGCCATTTTTTTCGGCAGCCCAAATTTTTTCTTTGAATGGTACTGTTACCGATTCCATCACCGGTGAAAAACTCCCTTTCGTTACCATCCTCACCAACCTTACCGGCAGCATTGGAACAAGTAGTGACAGTGCAGGAAATTTTTCAGTAAAGAGTAACGAACCCATCACTGCATTGCGATTGAGTTATGTAGGTTATAATTCGAAGACGATGAGTTTTGGATTGAAAGATAAAACTTCAAATATCAGCATTCAACTCTCATCGCAAGAACAACAGTTGGAAGATTTTACAGTGATTGGCGGAGAAAATCCTGCAAACAGAATAATAAAACTTGCAGTAAAAAACCGTGATCAAAATAATTATGCGAAGCTGAACTCTTATTCTTTTACTGCCTACGAAAAATTTACGTTCACCGGTATTCCGCCAAAAGGAGGTTACTCAGATTCAATGCGGACAAAACTTTTTCGTTATCTCGGCGATAATCATTTTTTGATTATGGAATCGGTTGTTGACAGAAAACATCTTGCACCCGATCTCATCAAAGAGACAGTGCTTGCGCAAAAAGTTTCGGGCTTAAAAAATCCGAACTTCACGCTGCTCACTTCTCAATTTCAAACCACAAATTTTTATGAGCCCTATCTCAGTTTTGCGACAACAGATTTTGTAAACCCCATAAGCCCCAATAGCTGGGATAAATATTTTTTTAATGTTGAAGATACTTTGATGAATGGGAATGATACCGTTTTTACAGTGAGCTACCATCCCGAAAAAGGAAAACATTTTGCATCGCTCATCGGCTCACTTGAAATAAATACCGATGGCTATGCAATTCAAAATGTAACTGCCGAAGTTTCTGATACCGGTTACGCGCTCTTGTTTGTAAAGATTGAACAGCGCTATGCAAAAGTTGACAGCGTGCATTGGTTTCCTACTTATCTCGGGACAAACATCGGGTTCAAGAATTTTTTATTCGAAGGATTAAAAGTAGAAATGCAGGGCAGCACTTTTATCAAAGATCCCGTTATCAATCTTCCTTTAACCAAAAAAGATTTCGACGGCGTTAACATTGACCTCATGGATAATTTGAACAAGAGTGATGACTACTGGATTCAAAACCGTGCTGATACATTGACTGTAAAAGAAAAAAAAACTTACGTGTTGCTTGATAGCTTAAACCACCATTATCACTTCGACCGCAAATTAGCATGGGCAAATTCTCTACAGGATGGGTTGTTCCGTTTTCCATACCTGAGTGTGCAGATTTACAACACCATAAAATTTAATAAGCCCGAAGGAGTGCGACTTGGTTTGGGTTTGCAAACCAACAGCGACTTCTCAAAAAAATACATCCTCTCTGCTTTTGCAGGTTATGGATTGGGTGATGGCTTATGGAAATACGGAGGCGGGGTAAAATGGAAAATCTATGAACCTAAAAATATTGCGCTCACTGTTAAAGCTTCCATGAACTATGAAGAGAACGGCGGACTTGATTTTTTTCAGGGCGGTTATTACGGAAGCGGTTCGGGTACGCGCAATTACACCATTGCAAATTTTGATTTTGTTGATCGAAAGGAAATTGATTTTACTGCACGCCTTAGAAAATATGTGAATGTGCAGGCAAGCGGCTTCACCACTTTCAAAAGAGTTACCAACGATTATGAATTCCTCAACACTTTTGATGGCGAGCCCCACCTGATGAATGAATTTCATTACACAGGCGTGCAGGCAGCGGTTCGGTTTTCTTACAAAGAAAAAGTAGTGGAATCGCTTGAACACTTTTATTGGATCAACACCGGCTATCCAACCATCTGGCTGCAGGTAACACAGGGATTTAAAGGTTTGCTGAATGGTGATTTCAATTATACCAAATACGAAGCGCGTTTTAATTATTACTTCAACACAAAATCATTCGGCATCACTTCATTCACCATTGAAGGTGGAATTGTTGACGGCATTTTACCATCTACCGAATTGTATGCGGGCAAATCAAGCTATTCACCTTTCGGGTTGTATGCACCGGGAAGTTTTCAAACCATGCGCAGCGGAGAATTTATGAGTGATCGTTTCGCCTCATTGTATTTCAAGCAGGATTTTTTAAAGAATGTTTTACAGCGCGGAAATTTTCAGCCAAACTTTTTATTCGTTACTAACATCGGTTGGGGAATTCTCTCGCATCCCGAAACACATGTGAACGCTGCATTTCAATCAATGCAGAAAGGATATTTTGAATCGGGAATTGTAGCGAATAATCTGCTTGCAAGAAAATTTGCAGGCATCGTTCGATTGGGTGTGGGTGTGGGTGTGTTTTACCGTTATGGTTCTTATTCATTCAGCAATGAACTTGATAACTTTGCTTTTAAGGGAACGCTCTCGTACTATTTTAAGTAGCGAGAAGTGAGAAGTAAAAAGTGAAAGGAATTACACCGAGAAGTCGTGCCACCACTTTAATTACTGCATAAAAATTTAGCTGTGCGCTTTGACTGGTGGCACGACTCTCATTTTTTGTTTGTTCTCGACAAGCTGCCCATTACAAACCTTTGTTTTAACCCTGACCCCTAAAGGGGAACCTCGCGCAACTCATACTTTGAATACATTTCACAATCAATACAAAAATAAAATGTGAGTTTCTGAAAATAGAAAACACTTCAATCTATGTGTTCCCCTTTAGGCATCAGGGGTTTAATTCTACTTTAAATATTTTTGGGCAATGAAAAAAATTGCAGTGATCGGTTGCGGCATTTCAGGTTTGTCTTCTGCATTATTATTGGCGAAAGATGGAAATGAAGTTACCATTGTTGCAAAAGATCTTACGCCAAACACAACTTCAAATAAAGCCGCCGCATTCTGGTCGCCGTATTATGCAAACGGAGATCGTGTTACTCGCTGGTCGCGCGAAAGTTTTTTGGAGTATGAAAAACTTTGTTCAGTTCCTGCATCAGGAATTTCAATGACAGAGTTGCGCCGCTATCATAAAAAAGGAACTCCTGAAAGTGAAGACTGGACTGAAGCAGTCCCGAATAAAAAATTCAGGTCTTTAACAAAAGAAGAATTGCCTCAGGATTATGATGAAGGTTTTTCACTCGAAGTTCCTTTAATAGAAACACAAATTTTTCTTCCTTACCTCATCAATGAATTGAAGATTGCCGGAGGAAAAATTTTGCAGCGTGAAGTAAATCACGTTGAAGAATTATTTCCCGAATACCAACTCATCATCAATTGCAGCGGCATGGGTGCAAGAACTTTGGTGAATGATGAAGCAATGATTCCTGTAAAAGGACAAATTGTTTTTGTTGATCTTCATTTAAAAATCCCTATCATACTTGACGAACATGCACCTACTTACATTGTACAACGAAAAGATGGATGCATTGTGGGTGGCACAAGAGAAGAAAATGTTTTTACCGAAACAGTGGAAGAAGAAACCTTGCAAAATATTATAGATCGTGCTGCTGTATTCTTTCCCGAAATAAAATCTGCAAAGCGAATTACTGAATGGGCTGGCCTTCGCCCTTACAGAAATGAGGTGCGTGTAGAACGTGAGCAAAACATCATTCACAACTATGGGCATGGCGGCAGCGGGTTTACGCTTGCATGGGGTTGTGCGAATGAAGTTTTAAAACTCGTGAAATAAAAAACACTGGCATAATATTTCGATATTGCAAAATCGCTTTAAACAAACACCCGGCATGAAACATCAATTACAAATCACAATTGTTTTTTTATTTCTTCTTTTTCAAAATGCTCAAGCACAAAGTTTAATGTATGCCGATCAGCTTGGTGGCAACGACACCCAATCTGCTACTTCAATAGCTGCCGATCACAATGAAAACACTTTTGTTTCAATAGTTTTTTACAACGAGGTGGATGTTGACCCCGGCGCTGCCGTGGTAAAACTCACTTCAAAAGGGTCGGGTGATATTGCGGTTACTAAACTTTCTTCAGCGGGAAGTTTCATCTGGGCATTTCAATTAGGCGGTTCCGATTTTGAAGGGGCAAATAAAATAACCACCGACATGGATGGAAATGTTTTGATTTCGGGGTATTTCAAAAGCACCATTGATTTTGATCCCGGTGCTGCAATTCATAACCTTACTCCAACAGGTGAACAAGATGGTTTTCTTGCCAAGTATGATAACAATGGAAATTATTTATGGGCATATAAAATTGGCAGCACCGGTTTTGAAGAATTTTATGGATTAGATGTTGACTCATCGGGAAATGTTTACACCACCGGATATTTTCAAAATACAATTGACTTCGACCCCGGTGCAGGGATTACAAATCTTACTGCAATTGGCGGCAATGCACTCTTCATTTGGAAACTCGATAAAAACGGAATTTTTGTTTTCGCTAAACAAATCGCAATTGTTACTGCCCATGATTTAAAATTAGATGAATCAAAAAATATATACATCACCGGTGAGTTCTTTGGTACAGTTGATTTTAATCCGGGTAATGGAACGTTTAATCTTACAGCGAGCGGATTTAATACTGATGCCTTTGTTTTGAAATTAAATGGCGATGGAATTTTTCAATGGTCAATAAGCATGAGCGGCACCAGCTATGAGTCGGGTAAGTCAATTGATATTGATCATGCAGGGCATGTTTTAATTGGCGGTTATTTTCAGGGCACAGTGGATTTTGATCCGGGCAATGGAATCTACAACCTTGCATCAACAGGTTACTATGATTCATTTATCGAGTGCTTTAATAATGATGGCTCATTTGTTTGGGTAAAAACTTATGGCGGAGTTGCATGGGACGATGTTACTGCAATTGCAGTTGATGCAACTTCTAACATACATCTTACAGGAGCATTTGAACAAACTACTGACTTCGATCCATCGGGTAGCAGTTTTCAACTTACCTCCAAAGGATATACCGATGGATACCACTTAGTTCTTGACAGTGCCGGTAATTTTATTTCTGCATTTCAACTTGGGGGAATTCTTGATGATTGTATTTCAAAAATGGTACTTGATGATGAAGGCGGCATTCTCACTTGCGGATACTTTTCCTGGATTGTAGATTTTGATCCGGGAATTGAAGAAAATAATCTTACAACTTATTCCGGATGGGATGGTTTTGCAGCAAAGTATTGTACTTCGATTTCGGTTGAAAATTTTGTTACCATCTGCGAAGGCGAAAGTTACTTTACCGCTGGAGCGTGGCAAACAGAACCGGGAGATTATTACGATTATTACGACCCTACAATTGGATGTGATAGCATCGTGATCACACATCTTTCGTTGAGTGAGCCATTAGTTCTTTTAGGAACTGATGCAGGGGTTTGTGAAGGAGATTCATTGTTACTCGACGCAGGAAATACTGGCGCACAATTTATCTGGAACACCGGAGCAACAACACAAACCATTTATGTTACTACCGGTGCTACTTATTCTATTGAAGTTACAGACAACAATGGTTGCAAAAATTCAGATACAATTACTGTGACATTGAATCCCCTGCCACTCATTTCATTCGCCTATGACGGCGACACAATTATTTGTCTTTCAGATTTTGTTTTGATACTTACAGAGGGATTTCCTTCGGGTGGAACTTATTCGGGAGCGGGCGTTGCAGGCAATACA
>JAJAYG010000036.1 GCA_026786335.1 Chitinophagales bacterium
AGATAGCATTGTTTACTGCTTCACTTAAACAGACCAAAATGTTAGCTTCCGTTTCGTCGCTTAATTGAATTTCTGATTTTAAATCTTCCATCATGGTTTCAATGAGGTTGATATTTTCAGGAACTGAATTAAAAACGACTTCGCGGCTTAATTGCGAATCGACCATAATAAATTAGCAGGGTTTTGGTGTTTACTGCTGCAAAGATTTGTAATACTCTTCTACCAAATCCCGATAAAAAGGTTTCAAATCTGGGGGAACAGTTTTGTATAATTCTAACTCACCTTGTTTCTTCTTAAGGTATTCCTCAATTTCAGGAGGTAATTTCTTTACCATTTCTTTACCTGTTTCCGATTCGCGTTTATTATCTGTTTCTCTCTGACGTTCGGCATTTTCTGCTTCTAACAGTTTTGTCATTATCTCCTGCTGGCGCTTTATCATCTCGGCAGTAATTTGCTTGTTGAGTAACTCGGTTTCAGTTTTCTCCATGTCTTTTTGAAGCTTATCTAAATTGCCCATAGAGTTTTTTCCATCCTTATTCAACTCATCATTCATCTGCCTTATGGATTCGCGAATTTGTGCCTGTTGCTGTGCCATCTGCGCCATCTGCTGACTCATTTGTTGACCGGTCCCTTTACCATCTTTCGGTGTTTTTCCATCCTTCATTTGTTGCCCCATTTGTTGAATCTTATCATTCAACTGTTTTTGCATTTGTTTCATGGACGACATGCTTTGCTTTTTTCCACCTGGTTTTTGACACATTTGGCTGCCTGCCATTTGCTGGCTCATTTGCTCTTGCATTTGTTTCATCACTTCATTAAAGATCAGTGCAAGGTTATTTACACCGGTCATTATGTATTGTTGATTTGAAGCAGCTACTGGAGTTTGTCTTTGTTCCAGAGAGTGAAGTGCATTCTCCATATTTTTATCTATGGAAGTGATTTGCTCATTAACAAAATTTTTTATCTGAGTTACTCTCTTACTTAATTCTTGTATGCTGTCTTTAACCATTTGAAGATCATCTTTTACATCCTTTTGTGATTTCATAATTTCGAGATACATTGGGTTGTAGACATTCACACCTTTTGTTTTGCTGATCAAATCTTCCTGATCAAAGGATATTTTGATGAGGTTCTCTAAAATCTGCCTTACAGCTTGCATATCAATTTCGTCTTGCTGTTGCTGCATGCTTTGCATTGCTTGCGACATCTTCTCCGACATCTTTTGCATTTGTTGCGATGCATTCTTTTGACTTTCGCTTGCCTTTTTATTATTCTGCTTTTCTAAGTTCTCTTTTGCATCTTGTTGTTGTTGTTCAGTTTGTTGTTGTTCTTCTTTGGTTTCAGGCATTTCATTGGGGTGATCAAGTTCCTGATTTTTCTTTTCCAAATCTTTTAAATCTTCCTGAACATCTTTAAATTCATTTTGCAATTCTTCTTGTTTTTTACCCAGAGAATCTGCTTTATTTTTTTTCTCTTCCGAATTCAATTTTTTTGAATCATCAGCTGTTTTATTTGCGAGGTCATTTTGTTTTTTGGCAAGGTTATCAAGCTTGTCTTTAGTATCATTCATCTTCTTCTCAAACTCTAATTGTTTATAGAGTGCAAGCATTCGATCTAATTCTTTTTGTAACTGATCATTGTTTAATTTTTGATCTTGTAGTTGATCGAGTGTTTTATCTTTATTAAGTTCATCGAGCATATCCTGAAGTTTCTTCATCATCTCTTTCATTTCAGGAGTTAATGTTTGATCCATCAACTTTTGAAGTTCTTCTGATTTCTGTTTTGTTTCCTCATTGAATGGTTTATTCTCATTCTGATTCTGCTGATTTTCTTTTAAGGATTTTTTTACTCCTTCAATTTTATTGTTTAACTCTTGTTGTCTTTTAAGCAAGTCTTCAATTTTTTTCTTGTCTTCCCATGTTGGATTTTTTTTGTTAAGTAATTCATTTTGAAGTTTCTCAAATTCATCTCTCAACTGCTGTGCTTCTTTCATTGATGATTCTAAATCATCTTTAATTTTTTCACTTTCCTGATAGGTTTGTTTTTCCATTTCCTTTTCTGTGGGCTTGGCAAACGTCATAACTTGCGAGCGTGAAAATTTACTTCCATTCACACCATCATTATCCCATGCTTCGAAGAAGTAAGTAATGTTGTCACCCGGATTTAAGCCTACGGTATTCAAATCCCAATAATGAGAGAATTGTGAATATTTACCGGGAGTGAATTGAACAGCAATGCTCTCATAATTTTCATTGGATGAAATTTCTTCTCCTGCTTTTTCAATTTTGTATTTGAAATAAACATTTCTCAATCCATAATCATCAGAAGCTTCACCAGCTAAGTAGAGGTACTTTTTATTGTTACTATCGCTCACTTGCGAAACTGAAATAGCAGGGTAGCGATCAGGAATTACCGAGATAGAATAACCTATTGAGTCTGCTTTAGGAAGATCATTACCAGAAATAAAAACTGTATAAGGCACATCATTCTTTACGCGCTTTGTAAAATTAAATTCTTCACTTGCGTTAATGGGCATTGTGTAAGTTGAATCCCCAAACCGAATCAATATTTCAGATGTGTTTTGTGAAAGGAATTGCCAATTAATTTTTGTGCCTTCGGGAACTGTTAGGTCACCAATGTTTTGCAGCGTTTCATTTTTTCTTCCTGTATAAGAAGGGTAGGTGAGTGCGGTGCTGAATTTTTCAATGATTGGCTTAGGTAAAACTTTTAAGTCAAAATCTTTAGATCGAAATCCATTTGCAGAAATAAAAAATGAAACATCTTTCTGCGGCTTCACAATGTTATAAGAATATTCAGTGGCAGATTTTTTTGTGAGCGGATATTGAAATCCATTCATTTCAATAAATGCTTCATTCGGCAATGCTTCGCCACTAACTTTTATCTTCACTTCATAATCTGAGTATTGAATGGTTTGCAGTTTTTCATTCACCACATTAAACTGAAATGGTGACTTCTTTTCAAAATATTCATTGTGATGAATAAGACGCAACGTAGAATCCTTTAGCAGATTTGGTGATGCAAAAAGTATAAATGCAAGAACAAGTATCGGTGCTAACAAATATCTCAGGTACTTTCTATTAACCGAAAGATTAATTGCTGAAGAAAATGGAACAGGTTTAATTGCCTCGATCTTTTGATTGATGCTTGCTTCAATCAAAGATGAATCGCTGTTTTCATTTGCAAGATTCTTCAATTGCAGAATGTTCAGCAACCGATCCTGAACATTTGCGAAATGTGAACCGATTATGCTTGCAGCTTTTTCATGCGAAATTGTTTTTCCTAAATTGAAATAATGCATTGCGGGAATGATTACCCAGCGCACCAAAACAAATAATGCTCCTGCGAGAAAACCAAAAAATAAAATTGTTCTTATGGATGAAGAGAAATAGAAATAATATTCAGAAACGCTGATGACTAAAAATGCAGCCAACAAAATTGCTCCTGTATATATGGCTCCACGAATCAATTGATTCACATAAAATTTGCGAATGAACTCATCGAGTTTTCGAATAAGCAGTTGGTAATTGTTGTTTGAGTTTTCCATTATAGTGAAGCCGAAATTAAAGTAAATTAAGTCGGGATTAAAACGAATTCGTCGAAGAAAAATTTTAGGCGAGTACAATAACACCAATTAAGTGCTTTGCAATCTGTAATTCACATTTCTTGTTTTTAAATAATTCATCACATACTCAAAGCATTTTTCTTCTTTCCCTAAATATTCAGGAGGTGAAATTCCTTTTTGAGCATACAATCCATCGAGAACAAGATTGGCAGCAGCAGTGCAAGTGTAACCGGTGGTGCGTTCCATTGATGAAGTTTTTGTTGGCTGATCATACCGGTCAAACAAATTGTAAGTGTATTTTTTTGAGGTGCCATTTTCATTTCCCTCAATGGTAATCCGCATCACAGTAAATTCTTCTTCACCCGGTTCATATTTCCATTTCGGGAAAAAGAGAGCACCGGTAAATTCAGCAGGTTTTATCTTTTGTCCGCGCACTGTAATTTCTTCTTCCGAAAACATTCCCATCTCACGCAACTGCTCCATCAGTTTTGTATGCCCGGGGTAGCGTAATGTTTTTTCTTTCATGTTGGGGATCTTCATGGTGTGTAATAAGGAACGAAGCCCATCGGTGTTGAATGCTTCAAGTGTTCCCACTTCATCAAAATTTATTTCTTCAATATCAGAGAGTGCAGGCACGGTCATCACTTTTGAGTTCACCACAATTTTAGCTGGTCGGGTATAAATTTCTAACACATCAACAGGGGAGAAGGGCGCTTTGTATTGGAACGGCATTGTTCTTTTCACAGGCAATCCGCCACACATGGCTACAAAATTTTCAATCGTCATTCGCTCATTGTGATAACCCAGAATGATGTTGAACATTCCCGGTGCAACGCCGCAGTCCATAATTGCAATCACATTTTTTTCTTTGGCCAATGCATCCAGCTCAAAACAATCTTCGGGAAAAAAGGAAATGTCAACAATATTTTTTCCGGCATTGATTACTGTTTTTACTGTTTCAAAACCCATGAAGCCGGGTACCGCACCAATTACCAGATCGGCATTGGCAATTACATTTTCAATTTCATCTTTGCGTGAAAGATCGGCTTCTGTTTTTTTTATGTTAGAAGGAAGGAGCACTAAATTTTTTTTGCTCACATCAACAGATGTAACAGAATGTTTTTTTGCAAGGTCAATTGCCATTGCGCGCCCAACCATGCCGGCGCCGAGGATAGTGATGTTATTCATAATTTAGAAATCGTGTTTTTGAAATTTTCAATTGCCTGCCACCGCGATAAAATTGCAAAACCTTTTGCGACAAAATCTGAATCGAACGAAACGAGTTTGAGATTTCTTAATACGCTGATGAAAGCTTGAAAACTATCATCGAAATCCAATCCGCTTTTTTTTGACAACAGTGAAATTGAATGCAAATCTTCAATAGATGGTTCTAAAATCTTGACATTGCCTCTGTTGAATAAATCATTAAGGAGCGTTACAAATAACTCTTGCTGCTTTCGGCTTGTTAGAATAATTCCAATGGAGAAAAGAGCAAAAGAAGAAATAAATAAAAGGCGTGATGGTATTTCTTTAAATAAACGATCTGCTTCAGCTGCTCTTTGTTGATGCAGCAAATCTTCGAGCCAAACATTCGTATCAATGAGGTACATACTTTTCTATCCACCAATCCATGGCTTTTTTTTGCAACTCTATAGAAGTATATTTTTCTCGCAAATCTTTTAACCCGCCAGCCCAATCAAATTGCAAGTATGTTTCTTTGTTTTCGGCTTTCTTTTTCAATAAAGAATCAAGCAAATTATTCACCTCATTCAATGATTGTGAATCCAACTCCTTAATTTTTTTCTCTATCAATTCTAACTGCGACATGCTGCAAATTTAAAAATTTATTTACGATTATTTTTTCTCAAACAACTCCTTCAACCTCTTCATCCAAACTAATTCTTTCATTTTTTCTTTTGCTTCAAGCACCGGACTTCCGAAATAAATTTTGCCGCCTTCAATTGAAGATGCAACACCTGATTGCGCATATACCACTGCTCCTTTTCCAATCACCAGATCTTTGTTTACACCTACTTGCCCCCACAAAATTACATCGTCTTCAATTTTTGCAACACCCGCAATTCCAACCTGTGCTGCGAACAAACAATTTTTCCCGATCGCAGTATCGTGACCTACATGAACGTGATTATCAAACTTACTCCCATCACCAATAGTTGTATCGCCCGAAACACCGCGGTCAATAGTAGTGCACGCCCCAATTTCTACTCTATTGCCAATCACCACTCTTCCGCATGAATGCATTTTCACATAACCTCTGTCAGCATATTTTTTAAAATAAAAAGCATCGGCGCCAATCACTGCTCCCGAATGAATCACACAATCATTACCAACAATGCAATGATCACCGATGGATGCATTTGCATGGATCAAACAATTTTTACCAATCACCACATGATTGCCAATGAATGCACCCGGCTGCACTCTTGTTCCTTCTCCGATTTTTGCTGAGGCAGAAATTGAAAGAACAGAATTTTTGAAAGGGCGATAATGATTGGTGAGAAAATTATAATCACGAAACGGATCATCGGAAATAAAAAGATGTTTTCCTTCAGGCACTTCAACTTCTTTATTAATGATGATTACTGTTGCTGCAGAGTTTAATGCTTTGTTATAATATTTTGGGTGATCAACAAAAGTGAGATCACCATTGCGCACCATGTGTATCTCATTGATTCCTTTCAACAAATAATTTTCATCACCCATTAACCTTGCATTGATTAATGAATTGATGGCTGACAGTTTCACAGGAGAATTTAAGTCCATAGTTAAAAATTTGTATGGCGAAAGTAGCCAAAGTTCATAACGCAGAATTATTCAGTTCAAAACAAAAAGTGTTTTTCAAAAGTTATCTTTGCGCAACTTTTAAAATTCAGTTTTTCAAAAAATGAAAGCAACACCACTTACTGATATACATATTATGCTCGGAGCCAAGATGGCTGAGTTTGCTGGTTACAACATGCCAATCTCTTATGCAGGCATTAATGCAGAACACCAATGCATTCGCGAAAATGTGGGAGTGTTTGATGTTTCGCACATGGGAGAATTTGTGTTGAAAGGAAATAATGCATTGGAACTAATTCAAAAAGTTACTTCGAAC
>JAJAYG010000037.1 GCA_026786335.1 Chitinophagales bacterium
ACTTCATCATTTGATTGAACAACAACAGATTTTTTTACCGTTTTATTTCCTGATAACTGAATAGTTTTCCCAATTGATTGCTCAGTAACAATTTTATAAATGCTGAATGATGCGCCAGCTTTTACCAATCGGTCGCGTGAAGTTTGCATGGCATTGGTTCCAATATCACAGGCAATAAATTTTCTGCCGAGGTCATGCGCAACCTTCGCGGCTACGCCGCTACCCGAAAAAAAATCTGCCACCACCATATTTTTATTTGAACCTGCTTTAATAATTTTCTCTAATAATTTCTGTGGCTTTGCCGTATGATAACCAAGGTCGCGAATTTCAGTTGCATTGATGCCGATGTTCCAAACATCATATTCACTCAACCCTGCTTTCTTAAAAGTTTTAACTCTCTCTCCTCTTGGATTCACATTCCAGTAAAACCATTTTTTCTTTTCTTCATCCCACTGATCAAACCTTGTTTCCTGTTCTTTGGTGTAAGGAATTACCACCTCATCATAGTTGAAAGTCCATTTGGAATTGCTTTTCGAATACCAAAAAATGGTATCATGCTTTCTGTTGAACTGCTCATTGGGCTCGGCACCGCTGGGGTAAAACCAAATGATTTCATTGCGGAAATTATTCTCTCCAAAAATTTCATCGAGCAGAATTTTTACATAATGCCCGATGTGCCAATCAATGTGTACGAAGATGCTTGCATGCTCGCTCATCACTTCTTTAAAAGCAAGCAGGCGATGGGCAAACCAGTTGAGGTAATCTTCTTTTTTCCAGCTATCGCCATATAACACTTCATTGCCAATGGTATTGTCAGAAATTTTGATTCCTTTTTTTGTTCCATTGCGCAGCAGAATTTTCTTTGCATAGTTGGTTCCGCTTGCAAACGGCGGATCAACGTAGATGAGGTCAACCTTTATGTTTTTTGATTTTAGAAAAGCACATGCTGAAATGCAATCACCATGAATCAGCAATCCATCCTGATGTTCTAAAATTGAAGATTCATTTTTTGAAAGAAGCTGATTTTTTTTCTGAAGAACTTCTTCAACCAACTTCACTTCATTCAAGTCCATGGTATCAGAAATATTTCTTCCTTCGTAAGTGAGGAATTTTTTACCTGCTGCAGGTGAAAGTTTATAGGACTGAATTTTCTTCAACTTTTTTTAGAATTTATCTATCTCTTATTTGCAAAGTCAAATATTTGCATTAAAACTATGGACTGTCACACTGAGCACTTCGATAAACTCAGTACAAGTTTTATCGAAGTGTTAAAAATAAAATTCAATGATCAATATTGTTAAAGAACAAATTTCCCCGTATAGTTGAATGGCGTAATCAATTTCAATTCTTTTTTTACTTCATCACTTATTTTTAGAGAATCAATGAACGCAGAAATATTTTCCTGCGTAATTGTTTCATTCTTACGCGTGAGTTCTTTCAATGCACTATATGGATCGGGGTAATTTTCTCTGCGTAAAATAGTTTGTATTGCTTCGGCAACTACTGCCCAGTTATTTTCCAAATCTGTTTTCAGTTTAGCTTCATTCAAAATTAATTTATCCAATCCTTTTAAAATTGAATGAAGTGCAATCATCGAATGAGCCATTGGCATTCCGATGTTACGTAGCGCAGTTGAATCAGTAAGATCACGCTGCAAACGCGAGATAGGAAGTTTGCCTGCAAGATGTTCGCAGAGTGCATTGGCAATTCCCAAATTGCCTTCCGCATTTTCAAAGTCAATGGGATTTACTTTATGCGGCATGGCAGATGAACCTACTTCGCCGGCTTTTATTTTCTGTTTAAAATATTCCATTGAAACATAAGCCCACACATCGCGACAGAGATCAATCAATATGCTGTTGATTCTTTTTATGGCATCTAATTGCGCAGCTAAATAATCATAATGTTCAATTTGTGTGGTAAACTGTGAACGCTGCAATCCTAAAACTTCATTCACAAAAATATTAGCGAAAGCAACCCAGTCATTTTGCGGATAGGCAACATGATGTGCATTCATGTTTCCGGTGGCGCCACCAAATTTTGCTGCATGCGGTATCGCAATCAATTGATCTTTCTGATTAATGAGGCGTTCAACAAAAACATAAAATTCTTTTCCCAATAGAGAAGGCGATGCAGGTTGCCCGTGCGTGCGGGCAAGAATGGAAATATCTTTCCATTCAATCGAAAAACTTTTCAGTTTCTCTATCACCTGAGCGAGTTGCGGAATGTATGCATGTGTAAGTGCTTCCTTAAATGAAAGCGGAACAGCAGTGTTATTTACATCCTGCGAAGTGAGACCGAAGTGAATAAACTCCACAAATTTTTCAGCACCAATTGATTGAAATTTTTCGCGCAAAAAATATTCAACTGCTTTTACATCGTGGTTCGTTGTCTTCTCAATGTCTTTAATCCGCTTCGCATCATCTTCTGTAAAATTCTTGTAGCAGTTTCTTAGTGTTTCAAAGTTTTTCTTTTCGAAAGATTGCAATTGAGGAATTCCGTCTTCAACCAATGCAATAAAATATTCTACCTCAACATACACACGGTAACGGATCAATGCATACTCTGAAAAATATTGATCGAGTGCAGCAATTTTATCACGGTAGCGGCCATCAACAGGGGAGATGGCAGTAAGCGGAGAGAGATTCATTGTGTAAAGATAAAACGGAATGAAGAACAAAGATTGCCGCTTTAGGGAGAAATTGTTTTATAAAGCGATGCAGAATTAATGTCGCCCCTTCGGGGCTTACTCAATTCTTTAAAATTCTTTTGCTACCATAATGTCGTCCACTCCGTGGACTTAAAAAAGGAACCCGTGGAGTGAAAGACATTCTGAGAATAATTTCTATCAGGAGATGCAGAATTAATGACGCCCCTCCGGGGCTTTCAATTTGCTTTTTCTTTTTCTACCATAATGTCTCCCACTACGTAGGATCAATTTAAATCCGCAGAGCGGATGACAATATGGTAGCGGATCAATCACATGATTGAATTAGCCCCGAAGGGGCGACAGTATTGCAGCAGCGCTTGGAGCAATGCCAAAATGATTTTAATAGCAGGAGCCATTATTAAAACGCTGAAGTTTCAATTTTTAAAACTTTCTTAAATGCCATACTGATGTTGTTAATAATATCGGATGCTGATAGTGAATGCTCATTTCCGTTTTCAACTGCAATATCAGCAGCAAGTCCATGCAGATAAACAGCAACGATGCATGCATCTTCTGCCGAATATTTTTGTGCAAGCAATGAAACAATCATTCCTGTAAGCACATCACCGCTGCCGCCTTTTGCCATTCCTGAATTTCCGGTTGAGTTAAAAAAACTTTTTCCTTCGGGTGTGGTAATGCAAGTGTATGCGCCTTTAAGAATGATGTAAACTGAATGTTGCTGAGAAAGCTCAACTTGTTTGTTGTGTCTTTCTTCCCATGAATTTGTTTTTTCAGCAAGGCGATCAAACTCTTTTAAATGCGGAGTAAGCACAGCATTTTTTGGAATTAGTTTCCAGCAATCTTTTTCTGTTGCAAGAATATTCAAAGCATCGGCATCGAGCACGCAGGGAGATTTTATTTGGGAAAGAAGTTGAAGAAAAGTTTTTCTGGCTTCATCGCCCGTTCCCGTTCCCGGGCCAAAAGCAAAAGCATTGTATTTTAATAAATCGATTACTGAAGTAACATCTTCAGTCATTACTTCGGGAACCGAAATATTGATGGTTGAAAATTGATTTGCCTGAATGTGCAATGTTGTTAATCCTGCTCCTGAGTTCACGCAAGCTCTTGCGCAAAGAATGGCTGCACCCATTTTCCCTTCGCTGCCCGCATGTATAAATCCATGACCGAATGTTCCTTTGTGATCAAATTTTTTTCGCGGAATAATTTTTTGGCTGATGTCTTCGGCTTCGGTTAAATAATTTTTACAAGCGAGAGAATCAATAAATTTTTGATCGAGCCCAATGTCTTTTACTTTCCATTCGCCAACACTCAAATAATTTTCGGGGAAGAAGAAAGAAAGTTTGGGTGACTGAAAAGTGATGGTGTGGTGTGCGTGAAATAAAATTCCATCGCTTTTGCCATCGGCAAATAATCCGCTTGGTATGTCAACTGAAATGCGATGTGCATTTTGTGAGTTCAAATAATTTACAAGCTGACCTGCCAGTCCACTGAGCGGTTTATTTAATCCTGATCCAAAGAGCGCATCAATAATTATTGGCTTTGGATTTTTTTCTTTGGATTGAAATGAAGGAAAATCTTTTTCATTTTCAATATACCGCAATTTTGAATCACCCCATTTCTTTTGCCGCTTGAGCATCTTTTCAAAATCATCGGAATATTTTTGAGAAGCGAGAATAAAAATTGAAACCTTGCGGAATGATTCTTCAGCAATTCTTGCAATGGCCAAACCATCGCCGCCATTGTTACCCGGCCCGCAAAAAATATAAAGTGCAGCATCTTTATCGCTCAGTTGTTCCAATTCATTGCAAAATTCTTTTGCTGCATACTCCATAAGGTCGCTGCTCTTGATGGGTTCATGCTCAATAGTGTATTGATCGGCATTGCGAATTTGCTGTGAGGTAAGAATAGGAAGCATTGTATTGGTTTTATTTTCTGTCGAATGATGCAAGTTAATATTTACAGTTCTAATAAACTAAATGAGTTACAATTTAAATTGCTGTTAAAAGAAAGCAAGGCAGAAAATTTGATTGTAATAATTTTTCATGTTTAGAGAATTTAGAATAGAAAAGTAAGTGATTATATTTTTTGTGTGAAGAAAAATTTACTGATCGGGAAATTTAGAAATCCAATATTTACCCGGACTGATCGAGTTAAAACTCACGACTAAATACTAAGGACTAAATACTAAGGACTAAATACTAAGGACTAAATACTCAAAGCATCCTTTTAACAAACCGCAACTGATGCGTATATCGTTTCTGTTCTTCGTTGTAAATTCCGAAATGATCAACGGTATCAATGTGAACACTGCCCGATGCGTGAATTATTTTTTTTCCTTCCAGAATAATACCTACGTGTGTGATTTTGTTTTCTTCATTGTGAAAGAAAGCGAGATCGCCCGCTCTTGCCACATCAATAAAACTCACCAATATACCTTGCTCACTTTGCTGCCATGCATCACGACGAAGTTGAATGCCCGCCATTTTAAAAACTACTCCCGTAAATCCCGAGCAGTCCATACCAAATAAACTTCTTCCGCCCCATAAGTAAGGCGCGCCTGCAAACTTGAGTGCGAACCACGGTATGCGCGAGGTTAAATCTTTTACGCCGGTTTCAATGGTATCGGCTTCAATTTTATACTCCTCATCGGCGATATAAAATTTATTTTCTGAATAATTGGGGAGTGAAGAACCTGCCAGCAACAGCAAACTTCCTTTGTTGCTGTAAGCAACGGCGGTGGGATCGAGCAAAATTGTTTGTGGTGGTTGTAAAGTTTTTTTTAGAAACTCCGTTGAGATTAATTTAATTTGTTTGGCATCAATCCATCCACTGTAATCATCGGCATGTGTGCGGATGCGGAGCCACTGTTTATTTTTTTCCAGCACTTCAAATGTTTCACCAAAGAGCAATTGAGAAACCATTTCGCTTTTATCCGCTGGCTCGGTGCGTAGTGGAATTACAGAGAGGTTGCAGATGCCTGAGTTCAAGAATTATATTTTTTCCAAAAGTAGTTTTTTGTGATGCATAAAATAAATGGGGATGGTTTGTTGATAGGGAAATGAAACTGAGTGTCCTGGTTGTGCGCAAAAAGCGATTGCGTAAATCCAACAATCTTTATTGCGTTTTTTGAGATGCATCTTGAAAATGAGGAGTTTAATTTAAACTTTATTGCGTGTGTACACATGTTATCTGCAACCATATTTAGTCCCTGCTAACTTTGAACTGACAGGCATTGAATGAACTCACATGCAAAAGAACCTGTTCAAGTGAAACGAATCTGGAAGAACTA
>JAJAYG010000038.1 GCA_026786335.1 Chitinophagales bacterium
CCGTGTGCTCAATCCATTTCATTTCAATACAGCACATGAAATCACTTCTAACGGAAACAACAGAAGTGCAAAAATTTATGCCGATGGAAAATACACCATCACGTACCCAAAGAAAAAACGCGGCTTAGATATAAGGGCTTTTACCGGTGTTGTAATCTTTAATAATGCCAGCAACGATTTTCATTTAAGTGCGGCAAATGGTATTGATGATTACCGATATGAAAATGCTTTTTTGGGAAGAACTGAACAAGAAGGATTTCTCTCTCAGCAAATTTCAATGAATGATGACGGAGGTTTTGCAATGCGCACAACAGGTGTAACGCCACGCATCGGAGAATCAGATTCATGGCTGTTTGCTGTGAATCTTAAAGCTCGAATTCCGTTTTTTATGCCGCTGTATTTATTTGCTGATTTAGGTTTTGCACCAAATGATAACTATGACGTTTTTCAGTACGATGCAGGAATAGGATTTACATTGCTACCGGATGTTGTTGAAATCTATTTGCCACTCTCCTATTCATCCGATATCAAAACAAATTTAATCTCTACTCCGTTCTATGAGCATTGGTACCAGCGAATTTCATTTACGTTTAACATCGAAAAATTAAATCCTTTTGAGTTGATAAGAAATATAAAATTATGAGAATGGCAATTGTCGCTTTCATCAACTCATTATTCCCCTTCATCGCATTCTCAAATTCAAAAATATATTCACAACTATGTTTGTTGAATAAATAAATACTCATGGAAATCCTCTTTAAATTTTTTCTAGCCTTGCACATTACCGGCGGAACACTTGCACTCTTAGGTGCACCTGTTGCACTAGCAGCACATAAGGGAAACAAGACATACCGCACTGCATGAAAATTTTTCTTTTGGGGAATGTCAATGGTTTTTGTTACTGCTATTTACATGAGCATTGCGCACAACATTCCATTTCTTTTTATGGTAGGAATATTCAGCTATCAAATGGTGGTTACCGGCAGAAGAACAGTTTACAATAAAAATCCTTCGGAAAGTAAACCCATTGCAAAACTTGATCAGTTTATTTTGATTGCTTCACTTATTTCAGATTTTGTTTTGGTAACATTTGGTCTCTATCGAATTTTTATGCTAAATGATTTTTTTGGTGCGGTCGCCATTGTATTCGGCGCAATCGGGCTTCAGTTAGTTTACACTAGTTAGTCGTCCCTCAAAAAGTCAATATTAATTTTTTAGGGAAAAGAAAGTAGACAACACTGAAAAGTATTGCAAATAAATTTTCAACGAAAATAATTTGCCTCCGTTTCCAGAGGTTCATGACTCGTTTAAAATTCATTGCTGCCGCTGCTAACATTACATTGATCGCGTCTCCTGTGATTCCTTTCAAGTAATTTCTTATCATCCGATAGTCGGATTTCAAATGACCGATCATTGGTTCAATGGCTGCTCTGCGGCTATGTTTTTTGCGTTTTGTTTTTGTGATGTTCTTGTCGGGTTTGGGTGTGTGTAAATTTATTTCATCAATTTTTTTTGGTCCCCGATAACCTCTGTCTAAAAATATTTCTTTGGGTTGCCTGCCTGTTAATCGTTCGTATTGCTCGAGTGCGTGTGGTAATGTTTTGCTATCGTGCAGCGTGGCTGTAAAATTTAGTGCGCCTACAATCACTCCTGTTTTTTGTGTGATTAAAAAAGATGCTTTGCTTCCAAACTCAAACTTCTTATGTTCTTTTCCTTTGGTGTAACACTTTACCTGTGGCTCATGAATACTGTAGGTTTTATCGCTGTCACTTCTTTTTTGTGCTAATACTTTTTTGAACAGTGCTACATCAATCCCATGTTTTTGTATGGTGTCTGCCGGTAATTTCCGCTCTATTTCCCGAACCAATCTGCCTGCTATTGTTTTTACTTTTTTGTTTGCTTTTCGTGCTTGCACATCGCCGCCCTTGAGTCGTTTCATTCGTTGCAGATAACTGAGCTTTTTTATTGTTTGCGTGTAGCTCTGTCGCAGCTCAATATTTTCTTTCGTTGCTATTGCCTGGCATTTGACAATAATTTTTTTATACAATTTATCATCCGTCGGGTAAGTGATGTTTTTTTCCTGAATGGTTGTATCACCACTTAATGTATCATCTTCACCATCCTTACCATTGACTCGTATGCTTTCTTTTAAAATCAATTCCACGCCTGCTTCTCCTATGCGTTTTCTGAATTCTACCAGTTCTGTAGATGCGCATGGAACTTCAGGCTTAAAATAATGTTCGCCTCCGAAGTATTGATAGTAGGCATTTTCTGACCATTGCTCTACCATACTCTCATCGCTTAGATTGCGCAGCTGTTTTAATATCAACAGCGAAACCATTAACCGGATTGGTTTTGCCGGTGCTCCTTGTGTAACACTGTAGTGTTTCGAAAATTCTTTTTCGAATACTTCCCACGAAATTGTATTGGCTAATTGATAAAGCGGATGTTGCTCATTAAGCTGGTCTTGGAGAGTTAGGTAAAATCCAAGCTGGCTCTTGTTTTTTGGTTTTGGTAGCATACACAAATCTGCCGGTTTTTAATAGCATCTTTGTGTTTTCTTGCAGTTTTTTATACCCATTCTTTATCGCAATTGATTGATGTTGATACTACTGGTAGCTTTTTGAGGGACGACTAATTATTATTTGTGTTTAAAAGTGTTGGCACGACTGTCTCGGAAGAATAAAAAAAGCCGTTGAAATTTATCAACGGCTTTTCCTTTCAAGAAAAAATTTAACTACTCAATTTAATAAAAAAACAGCCCCGATTTTTTCGGGGCTGCTTTAGTTTTGGAATAAAAAAAATCAATGCTGCTTAATCAACTGTTTGGTATCTATCAACTGCCCATCAGCAATTAGAGAGTAATGGTAAATGCCATTCTCCAATTGCGAAGTTTCAATATTCAAATTACTGTAACCGCGATTGGTAATTGCTTCTCTAAAAACTTCTTTGCCTAATTGATCGGTGAGGATGATGAGTGCTTCACTGATTTTCTCAGGCACCCTTACTATGATAATTGTATTTCCATCAGTAGGGTTTGGTTTGCAATCACCAAGCTGTGCAATTGATTCAGCAACAATTTTAATTGTTTGTGTGGGATTGCTGCCTTGATCTTGCAGTCGCATTCCTGAACTGCAGCATGCATCAAGTTGTGCTTGAAGAGCATCAATAGTTGCTTCTTGTTCTTGCAAAACTTTAACGATTAAAGGAATGTAACCCGTATAATTCATATACTTAACATCAAAAGCGTCATGAATCACGTTGCCACTTGTATCCGATACTTGAGGATAAGTAAATTGCTTAACCAGATTAGGACAAATCGGTTCTACTTCTTCAGAAATAAAACCGTACTGCAACGATGATGGTAAATTCACAAATGAATATGTTACCGTATCAAAATAATAAGTGTGCGGTATTAATTTATTTATTTTTGAAGTTGCATCAGGGATATCAGCAATATCCTTTTTTAACATCGCATCTGATGGGTTCCAAATAGTAGTGCCACCCGCATTACCATTTGCATATACTGCCCAGTTTACATCGCCACCGGATGCATTTCCATAAACCCCATAGTTTGTCACCGTTCCTGCTGCTGAACCATCAGCTGTGGCAGAGCCATAAACACCGTAATTATCCGCTGTTGCTTTGCTGTATATAACATCACCATAAACTCCGGCATTGCCTGAGTTACCTGTTCCGGTATTATTAGTACCATCTGCATTTCCCCATACGCCTATCATTGGACTTCCACCAACATCGTATACTCCATTTGCCTTACCACTTACGCCGTAACTATATCCTACTGAAGAAACACCTGCCGAATTTGTTCCGCTTGCTAATGCTTCAATTGCATGAGTATAAGTGCCTGTGGTAACTCCACGAATGGCAATCCCATAATTGCTGCTTTCATTGGTTTGGAATCTGCCGGTCGCACTTGTTGTGCCTATTGATACTTTACTTCCGTTATCATAAATCTGACCGTTTTGTATTGTGGATGAAGTCGCGCAAAAAACCGGAATATAATATTGGCCTGATGTCGCACAGGTAGTTACCATGTTTGTAATTGCTCTCTTTTTAACCACTGCATTTGCATCTACAACAAGAAAGTCAGTTTGACTACCTGTATTTAAGTTTCGCAAACGAAGCGGATCATCACCTGAACCATTAGGGAAAATATCAATCGTGGCAGTGGGACTTAGATTAATACCAATACGATTACCCGAGGGCTGAATATTTAAATAGCCGCTTGCATTTGTTTGAAAATCTGTCTTGGTAGTACTTCCGCTGTAGGTGAGGCGCAATTGATCACCGCTGTTATCTGCCACTTCAAGTTGCTTACTAGGCGCTGTAGTTGTTCCTGTACCAATCCCTACTTTGCCAGTTGAGCTAATTACCATTCGTGTTATTGGTGATCCGCCATTGGGTGTTGTGTTAAACCATAAACTTCCACCACCAACTGATGACTGCATAATAAAATCGTTAGCTCCACTTCCTGCGTTAAATATTTTTCCATATTCAACCTGCGTACTGTAAATGCTGTTCCATGCGCGCAAACTCCATGATGAAGCGTAGTTGTAATCGCCTACCGTACGCAACATGTCACCAGTGCCATAATATTTTCCGTCAACATGGAGTACTGCTAAAGGTGTTGGATTGTTAATGCCTACCCAGCCGACGTCGGTAAGTCCTGTTCTTCCTAAAATTGTCATACGCTCAGTGCCGCCTGTATACAACCGCATATCGCCATATTGATTAGAAGAGAAGTTACTCTTAATAATCGCATCACCATTAGTATTAACACCAAGTTGCAAGCCTGTGGTGCCGCTGCTGCTTCCTGTGTATGAGTTGGTAATCTGGCAGTAAGTATCTGCAGCACCACCATCTATATGTAATTTATTCTGCGGTGCAGTGAGACCTATGCCAAATCTCAAGGTGCTTGTGGTAAGCGACATTGCAGGGGTATTATCATTATAAAAATCAATTCTGTAACCGCTGGAAGTAGAACCTAAAATACTATTACCTGTCAAATTATTTCCTAGTAGATCCCATTTAACTTGTGCCCACAAATAAGATTGACAAATAACGAAAAAGAAGAGAAGAAGACTTCTCCTAAGATATTGAGTTTTCATTTTATAAATATTTTACTGTGAAAAATTAATGATGAATCACTAAAAATTTTCCCGTAAAATCTTTTTCAATTCCATGAAGGGTAAGCATATAAATCCCATTAGGTAACTCCGTTACATTCAAATTGAAGTAGGAATTATTTGGTGAAACTTGTTTTTCGATTATTGTAAAATTCATTTCATTGCGCACTTCGAGATTTCTCACAATCTTGTTTGGCATCTTGATTCTCAAAACATCATTTGCAGGATTAGGAAATAAAAAAAATTCTGATTCATTCCATCCATCAAATATGGCATTGTAACTTGCTGGACAATCTTTCGAGTTTGTTGCAACACAAGCATCGTCAATATAATAATAAGAACTTCCTGCGCTGGCAATAAAGGCAATTGTATCAGTCATAGCATTTGTAAAAAAATTACCAAAAGCAATATACTTATATGTAGAATCTGCAATGAAATATCCTGATACTTTTATCCAAATGATAGTGTCTGTAATGACTGAACTGTAATTGACATGCGCAAAATTATTTATCGCGACAGGCAAATTTGTCGAAAATGAATCCATTGAAAGCCTTGCTCCGAGATTATTGGTAAATACGCCAGGTAGAAATTCTCCTCCACTACCACTGCAAATATTAAATTCTATATAGTATTGCTGTCCAATTTCCAATGGGTGATTTAACCGACAGCCCACAAACTCATGTTCGTTTGCAGGCCAATATGTGTGAAACCCGCAATACGCATTCCCATTAAGCGGTAGCTGATAACCAAAGCCATTGTAGGGCACACTCACTAAA
>JAJAYG010000039.1 GCA_026786335.1 Chitinophagales bacterium
CCTCAAGTGATAGTGTTCAAATTGGAGGAGCCATTGGGAACGAACATAAAAATGCGCCGTTCATCGTTGAAAATTTTTACGGCGTAATGTCACTCATCAGTTTGCTGATGGTAACCGCATTTTTAAATGTTGCTGCCGCGCGTGATTTCAGTTACAACACGCATCAAATAATTTTTAGCACGCCACTCAAAAAATATGATTTTTTAATGGGACGATTTTGGGGTGCTGTGGTTGTTGCAATCATTCCATTCTTCGGAGTTACCATTGGAAATATTGTTGGCAGCATGATGCCGTGGCTCGATGCAGAAAGGGTTGGTCCTTTGAATTTACTCAGCCACATCAACGGATTAATTGTTTTTGTAATCCCCAACATCATTTTTACAGGCGCATTTATTTTTGCCATTGCGGCTCTCACCCGCAGCACTATTTTCTCATTTATCGCCTCTATTCTTTTATTGGTTGGTTATGGAATTGCACAAGGTCTCACTCGAAATCTCGATAATGAATTTCTGGCTGCACTCATTGATCCTTTCGGCATAAGAACTTTTTCGATTGTAACAAAATACTGGACAGTTGATGATAAAAATACCATGTCGCTGAGTTTACAAGGGCTTATGCTTTTAAACAGATTAATCTGGATTGGTGCAGGAATGCTGATACTTGCTTTCGCCTATTTTAAATTTTCATTTTCCGAAAAAATAAGTGCACGCAAAAAGAAAAAATTATTAGGAGAAGAATCGGAAATAAATGTTCATTCATCTCAACCATTACCATCGGTTTCGTTTTCTTACACTGCTTCCAACACGATCAAACAATTTTTAAATCAAGTACGAATAGATTTTTGGGGCGTATTTAAGAGCACTGCATTTATAGTAATCATGCTCGCAGGTATTACGAACATGTCTGCTTCACTTGCATTTGTAACCGACTTTGGTTACGGGTTAAAATCATTTCCGCTCACCTATATTGTGATTGATACCATTAGAGGAACGCTCTATCTTTTTATTGTAGCTGTAATTACTTTTTACACTGGTGTTTTGGTTTGGAAAGAACGTGATGCTAAAGTGAATGAGATTTACGATGCACTGCCGCATTCACATTGGATCTCTTTTGTTTCAAAACTTTTTGCAATGACTTTGCTTATTGCATTCATCCTATTGGTTTCCATTATCACCGGATTGGTGGTGCAAACATTATTCGGTTATTATGAATACAACCTCGGTGAATACTTTCTCGACATTCTTGTTTTCGATTTGTTGTCGATGTTTTTTTTGATTGTGATGTCAATGTTGATTCATACGATCGTAAACAATCGCTACCTCGCCTATTTCATTTTCATTGTGTTTATTATTCTCAATATTTTTATTTGGGAGCCGCTTAATATTTCGAGCAACATGGTAAAGTTTGGCAGCATACCCAGTTATATTTATTCATCGATGAACGGCTTTAATCCCTACATGCCTTCAGTAACATGGTTTAATATTTACTGGTTTTTATTCTGTGGATTGTTAGTTATGCTTGGTATTTTCTTTTGGGTGCGCGGGAAAGAAACTTCATTCAAGAACAGATTAAAAGGTGGTGCGTTAAATTTTTCTTCGGGTTACAAAATAATTACGTTGCTGATTTTCATAGTATGGATTGTAACAACAGGTTTTGTTTTTTACAATACAAAAATTCTGAATTCATTTCACACTTCTCGCGATCAGGAGGAACTTATTGTGCAATATGAAAAGCTGTACAAGAAATATGAGCACATGAACATCCCCAGAATAACTGATGTAAAATATAAGATTGATTTATTTCCTGAAACACGTTCTTTGAAAGTGGATGCATTGGAAATGATGGTAAACAGAGGAACAACGCCAATTGATTCCATTCATTTCAATACGTTCGATGGCCCCGAACTAATTATTGATATCGCAAATGCGAAACAGGTTTTGAATGATGAAGTACATCATTACCAAATCTATCAACTGAGCAAACCAATGATGCCGGGTGATAGCTTGCAACTACACATCACCACAAAATATGTAAGCAAAGGATTTGAAAACAATGTGCGCTTTACACAAATTGTAGAGAACGGAACCTTCTTTAATAACGCAGACATTATTCCGCAAATAGGTTATCAGGTTGGAAATGAATTACAGGATAAGAACAGAAGAAAAAAATGTGGCTTACCTGAACGTGAGCGTATGCCTGCGCTCACACGCAACTGCACAGATAAATGCATGGACACTTACCTCTCCAACAATTGTGATTGGGTAAATGTTGAAACAATCATGAGCACATCGAAAGATCAAATTGCAGTTGCACCGGGTTCGCTTATAAAAGAATGGATTGAAAATGACAGACATTATTATCAGTATAAATTAGATCATTACTCACTCAACTTCTATTCTTTTATTTCGGCGAAGTATGAAGTGAAAAGAGATGAATGGAAACAAAATGATTCAAGTGCGCCGGTAAAAGTTGAAGTGTATTACATGAAAGGTCATGAGTTCAATGTGCAGAAAATGGTGGATGCAGTTAAGAATTCTCTCAGTTATTACAGCGAGCATTTTGGTCCTTACTATCATAATGAAGCGCGCATTATTGAGTTCCCGCGCTATGCAGATTTTGCACAGGCATTTCCGGGAACCATGCCTTACTCCGAAGGAATTGGATTTATCTTAAACATTGATGACTCTGATGCAGTTGATATGGTAACCTATGTAGTTGCGCATGAGATGGGACATCAGTGGTGGGCACATCAGGTAGTTGGTGCAAACATGCAGGGCGCAACATTGCTATCAGAATCAATGGCGCAGTATTCATCTTTAATGGTTCAAAAAAAATTATATGGCAAAGAGCACATGCAGAAATTTTTGAAGTATGAAATGGACAGGTATTTACGCAGCCGCGGAAGAGAAGCAATCAAAGAAGAACCGTTGTTGAAAGTGGAGAATCAGGGTTATGTTCATTACCAAAAAGGTAGTGTAGTTATGTATTACCTGCAGCAAATGATTGGCGAAGAGGCCGTGAATGCTTCACTAAAAAATATGATCGACTCTTTTGCTTATCGCAAACCGCCCTATCAGAATTCTTATGATCTGGTTGATCGCTTTACAGCGAACACTCCTGATTCATTAAAGTATTTAATCAATGATTTATTTTACGACATCACACTCTTTAATAATCGCACATTAGATGCGAGCTATAAAAAACTAAGCGATGGCAAGTATGAAGTGACCATCAATGTGCAGTCGGAAAAATACAAGGCAGATTCATTGGGTAAGGAAACTAAAGTTGCCACCAACGATTGGATCGAAATCGGTGCTTTGGCAAAACCTGCTGAAGGAAAAAAGATTGGCAAACAGATTCATTCGCAATTTGTAAAATTCACTTCAGATAAAAACACTTTCACATTTATTACAAATGAGCAACCCAATAAAGCAGGAATTGATCCCAACTATTTATTGGTTGACAGAATGAGTGATGATAATTTGAAATCGGTTACTGAGAAGTAGAAGGGGCGCTTTGATCACAAACTAATCTTACAGTTCTTGTTATGCTGTTCCGAGTACTCTCATTGGCGTAAGGCTAAGATTAGCGATAAAGAGTGGAATTGTCCTGTAGGGACAATATATCGGTAGAAAGAACACAACGCACAAACGGAGTCCAGATAGGGACGAAACATTGTTGCGTGCCTATCGGCACGCCTTCACCTTTACCTGTTTATGATCTACCGATATTTAATCCCTACGGGATTTCGTATAATTGTCAAACTTGTAGGATGCTTGCCAGATAATGATTGTGTATGGTTTCAATTTGGTTTAGCTTAACGCCTATGCGATTACTCGGGAGAAGCATCTGATAAAGAATAGATAGATGCTTCCTTCGCCAGCATAACAGAGTTACTCTTGGGAATTTAAGAAACAAACCGGACAGGTGAAATTCAAAAATGAAAATGAAATCTACTTAGAATTTTCACCATACCATTTCTTCAAAACTTCCATTGCCGGTTTTCCCTGTGGAGTGTAATCTATTTCAACTGGAACATCTGCACTGGAATTTGAATCGAGCCATTTCCAGGAGAACCCGCCTGCACACCATTCCTGATTCCAGAAAGTTTTATAGAATGCTTCATAAGCATTTTTTTGTGCCTCATAATTTGATGCGGCGCTGTGATAAGAATCCCATGGCTCTTCAGTTGCAAAGTCAATACTTCTGTAACCGTACTCAGTAAACAATATTGGTTTCGAAAACCTTTGCGAATATTTTTGAAGCTGCTCGCTATAAATTTTCCATTTACCAATAAGTTCATCAGTGGTTGGAGTCTTGGAATCTGAGAGCGGGAAATATGCATTGGTGCCTATGTAATCCAATTTACTCCATAGAGGAAACTTATCATAGCAGTCCCAA
Organism: Chitinophagales bacterium; assembly: GCA_026786335.1. Taxonomy (GTDB): domain Bacteria; phylum Bacteroidota; class Bacteroidia; order Chitinophagales; family UBA10324; genus JAJAYG01. The sequence continues at coordinate 4,402 of JAJAYG010000039.1, forward strand.
TTTTCGGCATAAACCAATTTGCCGTGGAAAACAGTTCTGGCAGTATCAATCAAGTGACTCCAATAAGCTGTTCGTTGCATTACAAAGCTGTCGAGTTCATTTCCCAAACAAAACATTTCGGCATGCAGTGAATCGGCGAGCGGTAATAATTGGAAAATATAATTCGTGTACGATTGCTCAAACTTTTTCCATTCATCATCGCTTGCAAACATGAGATCGCCTGTAAAACCATTGTGCATCCATATCTGTGGTTTAATTACAACCTGTAAACCATTTTGATGTGCAAGTTTTATGGATGCTGCAATACCTGCAGGAGATTCACCCCACCATTGATGCCCCGTATTGTAATAAACATGAGGTTCACCATTTCTAACAAATGCAAAAGGAAGTAAACAAACATAGTTTGCATTAACATTTCGGAACAAGCTGAATTCACTGCTGTCTATACGATGCGGCGCAGCGATCATACTAATTCCATTTATCTTTTTTGTACCTGCAGTTTCTGTTACAATAGGATTGCCATCATAAATTTTTACCTCTGATGAATTGCAAGCGATAAGAAGCAAAAAGGAAAGCCAGAACATTTTCATTGATTTATAATAGAGCAGAATTTGCGTTGCAAAGATTCACTAACGAATTCAAATAACCATATTAAATTCAGCTAACTGAATGTTATTTGCATTCGCTCTACAGAATAAAAAGTTTAAGCACCACGCCAATTACAGCAGCTATTAGAATTAAAACCGGCTCCTGAATTTTTTTAATCTTCAATAGTGCAACAACAGTTACAACTGCAATTATTACAGAAGGAATATCAAGTATCACTGAATGATTCTGAGTGAATGTATTAATCGCAATTACAATCACAGCGCCTGCAAGCGCACCAATAACAGCAGCAGTAATTCCATCAACAAAAGCTTTGATGGAAGTATTCTTTGCAATCTTTTTAAAGTATGGTGCAGGAATTACCGTGAGCAAATAGCAGGGAAGAAAAGTTGCAAGTGCTGCAATACATGCACCTGTAACGCCAGCTGTTAGATAGCCGATGAAACCAACAGTAATTACAACAGGACCCGGCGTAATCATGGCGACTGCAACTGCATCCAGAAATTCTTTTTCATTCAGCCAGCCAAATTGGGTTACCACTCCCCCATGTAAAAACGGAACGATGGCAAGTCCGCTGCCGAAAACAAAAGCGCCTGCTTTGGTAAAGAACCAGGCAATATCCCAAAGCCGGTCTTGATTCTCGACCCAGATAATTGTTGGTGCTGAAAGGAAAAGAAGAAATGATGCAGCAGAACTTTTTAGAAACTTAGGTGGCGCTTTTATCACCATATAAACTAATCCGGCAGCAATAAATAAAGTTACGGGTTCCGATTTTGTAATTACTGTGAATGCCCCTGCAAAAAAGTAAAACAACCAGAGGATCCATTTACTTTTAAACCCATCAACATTTAATTTGCTGATCGATTTAATGGTGAGCTTGTAAGCACTCAAACAAATAATACCAATCACAGCAGCGCCTACTCCATAAAAAATCGCCTGCATCCATGGCAAGCCACCATAAATTTTATAAGCGATACCAATTGCTAATACCATAAAGAAGGATGGCAACACAAATGCAATTCCTGCAAGCGTGGCACCGAGAAATCCATAATGAACAAAGCCCAAATAAATTCCAAGCTGTGCTGCAAGCGGACCGGGAGATAATTGCGCCAATGCCATTCCTTCTTTGTAATCATCTTCGCTTATCCATTTTTTTTCTTCCACCAAATCGCGGTGCATATAGCCAACAAGCGCAACAGGTCCGCCGAAACCCGAGTAGCCGAGTTTGAGAAAATATAAAACCAATTGTCGCAGTGTGTAAATCGGTTTGTTTTCCATTTCAACAAATGAAATCATTTAAGTTTGATATAAAAAACACTTTAACTCTGCCTGTATAAATTTGATGCTAACAAAAATGTTTGTATGAATGAAATTACCTTTTCTATTGAAGGAAACATTATTGATGTATTCAACAAGAAATTTTTTTCCGGAAAAATTTATATTACTGATGGAGTTATTTCGCGCATCGAGCAAACTGAAAATATTTCTTCCACCAATTTTATTCTACCCGGATTTATTGATGCTCATGTTCACATCGAAAGTTCGATGTTGATTCCTTCTGAGTTTGCTCGCCTTGCAGTAGTTCATGGTACCGTTGCAACTGTAAGCGATCCACATGAAATAGCAAATGTGATGGGAATTGAAGGCATTGATTACATGATTGAAAATGCAAAACAAGTTCCTTTCCATTTCAACTTTGGTGCGCCCTCTTGTGTGCCGGCAACAATTTTTGAAACTGCAGGAGCAACAATAGATTCAGTTGCAATTAAAAAATTGTTGGAGCGAAAGGAAATTAA
>JAJAYG010000040.1 GCA_026786335.1 Chitinophagales bacterium
ATTAGTGAAGTTCACTTGCTTACACATGATATAGGCACACCAGTGGGTTTGTCAATGGCAATGGGAAACAGCAGACGTATAAAATCTATAACTGTTTTAAATTCCATGTTAGACCTGAAACATTTTAAAAAGCCTTTGTCTATGCGCCCTTTCGAAATGCCTTTGCTGGGAGAAGCAGAACTCGCATTACTAACACCACTTACTTTTCCTTTATTCATGAAAGCTACAGGAGTAGTAAATAGGAGTGTTATTTCTCCCGAAGAAATTGCTGCTTATATACATCTCCTAAAAAGGGAAGATGGAGGTAAAGCATTTTTAAAGATCATGAGAAATTTTGAGCAATCATCCGAATTTACACAAACGTGCTACCATGCATTTCAAAATCCTGAATATCCAGTACAATTAATCTGGGGCAATAAAGATCCTCTGCTGCCTTATGATGAAACCGGAAAAGACTTTGAAAATGCCAGGCCGGGGATACTTGTTACTAAGGTGGAAGCCAAACATTTTTTACAGGAAGAAAAATATGAGATCATTGCTTCGAAGGTGAAGGAATTGACTCAGTAATATTTAATAACGGCAGTCAACATGGGGTTTAGCAAAATACGGGGTGACGGTGCACTGTGCTTCTGTTTATTCTCCTGCAGCCGTGTTTTTCGAAGAAGACAAGGCGTAAATTAATGCGTAAGTAAAAATCAGCATCCGTGTCGCTGAAAAAGGAAATACGTATTAGGGAAATACAAAGCCATATTACATCCACGAACAGTTAGCTTTAATTCTATGGGGACCGCGCTAACATTTAACATTCTGGCTTACAATAGTACAATTTTCAGACAGGCCGTATTTGCCATCCCTCTCAAAATAAAAAGTGAGGCCAAGGCGAATCAAGAGCCAGCGCAATTTGCCTCGCATTTTGTTTTCCCCTCACATAGTCCATTTTGCATAGTCCAATCCTCTTACAAAAACTTACATTCGCATAAAACATTTTTTAAAAAATATGAATCGAATCTTTGGCAACTTTAGATTAAACAACAAGAAAGAAAATCATCAAACTGTTATTGACAGCATTGAAAAAGGAGTTGTATTTAAGGGAACAAATCTTTGGATTTTAGTTTTTGCAATTTTCATTGCATCTCTTGGGCTTAATGTAAATTCGACTGCTGTAATTATTGGTGCAATGCTTATTTCACCATTGATGGGGCCCATTATGGGTCTCGGACTTGGAATGGGAATTAATGACCTTGTGCTTTTAAGAAAATCAATTTCCAATTATCTTTTAGCAGCTATAGTTGGTTTAACAACGTCCACAATTTTTTTTCTTATTTCTCCAATCAGTGACGCGCATTCCGAAATTCTTGCACGAACATCACCAAACATTTATGATGTGCTGATTGCTTTCTTTGGCGGGCTTGCCGGAATAATTGCAACTTCAAGCAAACAAAAAGGGAATGTGATTCCAGGTGTTGCGATTGCAACTGCGTTGATGCCGCCACTTTGCACAGCAGGTTACGGTTTGGCTACACTTCAATTCTATTTTTTCTTCGGTGCCTTTTATCTATTCCTTATCAATACAGTTTTTATCGCATTGGCAACATTGGTAACTGTCCGTCTGCTTAAATTTCCGTTTCATCTTTTGCCCGATGCTGGATCTGAAGCCAGAGCAAAGCTGGTTGTGTGGGCTGTTGTAATTGTTACTTTGCTGCCGAGTTTATATTTCGGTTATGACATTGTCAAGCAAAATAAATTTACAAAAAATGCAAATCGCTTTGTTGACTTAGAATCTGCAATTCCAAATGACTATTTATTGAAAAGAACAATTGACCCGAAAAAGAAATCCATTGTTCTGGTTTACGGAGGTGCGGAAATTGACAGCACGAAAATTAGTGAACTTCGAACCGGATTAAAAAATTACAATTTGGAAAGTGCAACATTGGAAATTAAACAGGGCTTTGCCTATTTGAATGACAATGTTGAAAACGAACAAGTGAAGCAACTAAACAATTTGTTAGCACAAAAAGATAAAGAAATTCAAACTGTAAAATCAAAACTCGATAGCATTAATGGAATCATTCAATTAAGAAAACAAATTATTAAAGAAGCAAATGCTTTGTATCCCGAAATGACTAACCTTTCTTTTTCACTGCTACATTCAACCGAAACATCAAACGGATCTGATACAAGCTACATCGCTTATCTTCAATTTAATAAAATTCCATCCGCTAAAGAGAAAACACAAATTCAAAATTGGATGGAAACAAAGCTGAATAAAAATGTGAGAGTAATAATTGATAAATGAAATTCTATCTCTTCACTATCACAATCAAAGTGATCGAAACTTGATACTATTCCTGCAAATTATTTAGGTAAAGATTATGTTGCTGCGAGTTTTAAAGCAGAAAATACAAACAGCGAAAAAAAATAAACTGCAATGCACGAATTCATTGCAGCAGTCGCAGGTTTACAGTGCGTTATGTTGTGAATTTTAAAAGGAGGAGAGCTACAAAATATTTTGTTTCTGTAAATATTGGAAGTTGTAGAAGCCGAAGGTTCCGAAATAAAATTTGCATCTGCCACTTTTCATTTGGTGAGAGCAACTAAAATAAACGTAAGTATTCATCAATGAAGAACTTTTTCATTAAAAAAATCGCGTTATGATCCTATTTCCTGCAAACTCTATTCATATAAATCAAAAGAAAATTGATGCCATCGAGTCCATTTTAAAATCGGTATTACGCTTAGTTATATATAGCCGAACTCACATGGCTGATGATGTTTTAGATACTTACTTATCAAGCATCTTCGATTTGAAACAATTGGTAGCCATAAAGAATGCACAAATGGAAGCACAAAATGAGGATGAGGCTGAAGAATATTTGTCGCATTTAAGATTAAGCTTAGAATTTATTGCCGAGGAAATTCATGAAAAAAATAATTTCGAAAACGAGTTGCAACTATTTAAACTGCTCCGTATCATTTCACCTGAAACTAATGCAAAGCATCCTAATAAATACAGACAAACAGAAGTAATGGTGGGAGGACATAATTGTCCTGAACCATTCTTGATTCCAAGTCTTATGTCCGAACTATTTTATCAGATGAATACAATTTCAAATCCTATAATCAGGTCGATTTATTTACACCATGAAATGATTCGCATTCACCCATTTGCTGATGGAAATGGAAGAGTAACCAGAATTGCAAAAAATTGGATTCTGATGTTTGATTTATATCCTCCCATTTTTATTGATGAAGTTAGCCAGAAAAAAGAATACATAAACGCACTATCAAATAGTTTTAGCGAATTAGATAAATCACCTGCTCAGTGGAACAAAAGCATTAATTTATTTTTTGAACAGCAACTGGATATATTATTTGAAAGTATTTTGTCATTGCTTGAAAAAATTAATTTTTTAGGATTAAAAAGAATGAAACAATGAAAAAGTATTCATCTTTAAGACACAATTCAAATAATAATCAAATGAAAAATTTGGAACAACTCACACAATTAGAAAGAGAACGCTGCTAAAATTACCTGTTTACGTTTCTGGTAGTAAATTAAGTAAGCCTATTAAGGATTCTTATAACGACTTTCCTTTTCTTGGAGGTTTATTAAGCTTTGGATTTCCAGTTACCGATACATTCAGTTTTTCTTTTACCCTGTTGGGCAATTTTCCTTTTAATTTTTTGGCTGGCTTTTTCTTATTCATCAGGCGAAGGTAATTATTATTCCAAACCCATCAAGAATATTCATTTTGACTTGTCCTGACATAGCTTTACAATCAGCCCTTATGCGACATAACAGGTAATTTTATCCATCTTTAAATATACCCGAGCCATGAAAGAGCAACTAATTAACGAAAGAAAAAAACTGCTTACCTCAGTAGAAAAACTTTTAGAAGGTCCAATGATTTTCTTAGGCTTTGTATGGCTGGCCCTACTGGTGATTGAATTGATATGGGGTTTGAATAAACCACTTGAATATGCAAGTTTAACAATCTGGATTATTTTTATTATTGATTTTCTTATTAAATTTATTCTAGCGCCAGCTAAAATTAATTTTTTTAAAAAGAACTGGTTAACAGCTATCTCCCTTGTTATTCCTGCTTTAAGGGTCTTCCGTATTTTTAGATTTGTTCGTTTGCTGCGAGGCTTAAGAGGCATCAGGCTTGTCCGGCTTGTTTCTTCTTTAAACAGAAGTATGAAAAGCCTGGGTGCAACAATGAAACGGCGAGCCTTTGGTTATGTTTTTATGATTATCCTTATAGTAATTTTTGCAGGTGCAGCCGGTATGTATGCGCTTGAAAATCCGAATGCAGGTTTTGATAGTTACGGTATGGCTTTATGGTGGACAGCCATGCGGATTATAACAGCAGGTAATGAATTTCATCCATCCACGCCTGAAGGGAGAGGACTTGCATTTTTAATAGCAGTTTTTGGATACACTATTTTTGGTTATGTCACCGCCACCTTTGCCACATTTTTTATAGGGCGGGATGCTGAAGAAAAAGATGCACCTTCACTAGGTGCAAAAGATGTAGCGGAATTGAAACAAGAAATAATTGCACTTACAAAATCAATTGATAATTTTAATAGCAAATCTTATTAACCCAACTGGCGAAATACTTCCGCTTTTGCCCGTTAGAAATTAATAAAAAACTAAAGACAAGCGGACTCTTTCGCCAGTTAGCGTACTCACCCGAAATCCGTTTGGGTATACGAACTATGTTGGAAATATGTAACTTATTTCCAAAAATGTATAACACTTAATCTTATTTAACTATTCACCTTTGCGGCGTTCTATTTTTAATAGAAGCAATTTGATGTTGCCGACGGTAACTCAGCCGATGCAGACACACCATCTTCAATAATCACGGAAGAAGACATGATGAAAGCAAAAAAAATGGGTGAGAAGATGAAAGCAGAAATGATGATGCCTGCTCACGGTGAAAAAGGACATGTGTGCTCAGCTGAATGCTCAAAGTAGAAGAAAACGTAAATCATAAAATCGGGGGCTATTAAAAAATATCCCCCGATTCTATTTTCAAACAATTTAAAAAATAAAAAAGATGGCTAATAAAATAACACAACCAATTATAGGCGGCATTGTTGCCACAGTTGCATTTTCATTAGAAACAATAATTGCCCCTTTTATGGGATTGCCAAAGATGAGCCCACCCGAAATGCTTTCTACGATGATGGGCGTTTCAATCGCACTAGGTTGGATAATGCATTTTATGGTAGGAATTATTTTCGCTTTCGCTTATGCTTTTCTATTTATAAAAGTGGTAAAAAAAGTAAGCAACAATATTTTGAAGGGAGCAATCTTTGGTTTGGCCGTTTTCATCATTGCACAAATTTTCATTGCAATCATAGGATTATTGATGCCAATGCCACCTATGGAAGGCAGCATGATGTTGGTGATCATTGGTAGCTTCATTGCGCATATCATTTTTGGAATAGTAGTAGCCCTGTTTGTAAAAGAACAGGTTGGTGAAAAAACATTCGCCTGAAATAATTTGGAAGGGAAGCTATTTTTTTCGCCTGGCGCAATCACCTCGATTGTAGCATTTGGGAGGCCGGGGAAAATCAATTTATAATTAAATCATTTTATAAAAATTTACAAGAACAGTTTAGAAAACCCTAAAGGATATTACCCTTTTTAAAACCTGAATGTGTCCCAAATGCGTTAGCTTCTCAACACACTCATTACGCAGCCGCTGTGGTTTCGCGAAGGTGATGCAGTAACCAATGAAACTATTTTTACAAAAGGCGGTAGAGGTAAATTACCATCAATTAACATGGAGTACCGTGCGCAACTGATGAGTGGTTACCGCTACAGCTATGAAAAAGCGCAATGAAATTCTTACAAAGAGTTTGTTCCAAATCCTTATCGCATTGGATATTACATGGTTACCAAAGCAAGAAGAGATTTTGGAAATGATGTTTGGAAAAGTGTGCTTGATTACGCTTATAACAGGAAAGGTTTTTTTATCCATTCATTCGAAGCATGCAAAAATTTACCGGCATGGGCTCGTCAAAATTTTATAATGCCACCGTGGATGAATTAAAAAATAAGATTTCAGAAACTGACAGTGCATTAAAATTAACAGCCGTAAACAATGTGGTTAAAAAAGATTTTTCGCTTTACACCTAATATCGCTTCCCGCATTATTTACCCAATGGAAAAGTGGTGGCACTAAAAAATTCATTCGATCAGATTTTTACTTACTAAGAAATTGATTCTTCAGGAAATGAAAAGAAATTATTCTAGCTCTGTATTTACACCAGCGATCACAACACCACACTGGTAAACGGAAATTTAATGGAATGGTGCGAGAGTTCTTTTGAAGAGCGGTGGATCAACAGAGATTATTCCATCATTAAAATTTATGATTTTGAAAACGGAAAGGAAACAAAACTTACTTCGCGAACTAAATATTTTTCGCCTGCACCTTCACCCGAAGGAAATAAAATTGCCTGCATCCGTTATGATGAAATGAGCAAATGTTCCATTGTAATTCTTGATTCAAAAAATGGAAGCGTACTTAAAGAAATTTTTAAACCCTGAAAATATTTTTTATGCGCAGCCGCGATGGTTCGCTGATAATGAAAACCTGATTTTAATTGGTGTTACAAAAAGCGGCAATGCATTGCTTGAAATCAATATGAGTTGCCGATTTGGCACCCCGATCTTGCTGCAGAACCGGTTGCTTTTTTAAAGCGCATACGTTTAAACTTATTTTATGATTACTCCATAGCTAAAGTGTTGGATAACAAAACGGTGATGGCTTCAACCGGCGCCGAACGCTTTGCTGATTTCCGTTTCCTGCGCCTCATTCAAATTTCAGCCGGTATGCGATACGGTTATAATTTCAACAAAGATTTCAATGCAAAAACACCTGTGCAATTTTTAGTCACCAGATTTAAAATTGCAAATTGATTGCTGCAATTTTTTAGGGTTAATATTTTATTTGATAAAGATTATACACTCACCTTTTAATCCTATAAGTTTGCAACAAGAAAAATCGAAATGTGAAGCAGCAGGAATTATTTAATGAAGTCAAAGAAATTTTTACTTCATACCTTATAAAAAACAAGCAACGTAAAACTGCCGAGCGCTACACCATACTCGAAGAAATATACAAGCGCAACGATCATTTTGATGCCGAGGGATTATTTATAGAATTGAAAAAGAAAAAAATAAATGTTAGCCGTGCAACTGTATACAATACACTTGAACTTTTGCAAGAGTGTTCATTGATAAGAAAACACCAATTTGGAAACAACACCAATCTTGCGCGCTTCGAAAAATCATTTGGTTCGCGGCAGCACGATCATCTTATTTGCATTGAGTGCAATAAAGTAATGGAGTTTTGCGATCCGCGCATTCACCAGATTTCAACACGCATGGGTGAGTTACTCAATTATAATATTGAAAACCATTCGCTAATATTGTACGGACATTGCCGTGGGTGTGAAAGCATGCCCCAGAAAGGAAGCGTAAACAATTCACCAAGAAAAAAGAAATTACATGCAGTATAAATTGCAACGAGTTGATGATGCAGTAGTGGTTTTGCTTGAAGGAAAACTTTTAAGCGAACAGGAAACTGCATTGATAAAAAATAACATTGCATTAGAAATATCAGGTGGGCAAAAGAAATTTATTATTGACTTAAAAGGAATGGAATTCGTTAACAGCTCCTGCCTCAACTTTTTAGTTTCAACAAAAAATCTCGTAACTGAAAAAGGAGGTGTAATTGTACTCTGCAATATAAATGACCAGTTAAACCGATTGCTGGAGGTAACCAAACTGCAATCTTATTTTGTAATTGCAGGTAAAACTTCAGATGCGCTTTCGATGCTTCAATAATGCTGATGAATCTATTAAGATTTTATCTATCGGCAAATCCATCAAGTTCATTATTCAC
>JAJAYG010000041.1 GCA_026786335.1 Chitinophagales bacterium
ATATTGGGCAACATCATTAACATATTTGTTTCCATTGTGTGGAGGGTTTTATTTTGTAGTGAAAATTTTAAATTGCTTGATTGAAAGAATAAAAATGCGATGCACTAAAACAACTACTGCAAAAATTCCGAGTGGGTGGCTGTTGAATGAATTGGTAAAATCTAATTTGAATAAATATGAAATTGAATGTCCAAGACCACAACCCGGGCACCAGGGAAATCCTAATAGATGAAATGGACAAATGGTATAATGCGTATGCGCAGGGTTTGAAATTGCGAGTACCATCAGCGCTGCTATCCAGCACAGTAATTCAAAATCAAACTTCATTACCCAAAAAAAATTTGGTAAAGAGGAAGATGCGTTTGAATGCTTAGCTGAAAGTTGCATGAATTGAAAGTGTAATGATAACAATTTTCAATGCCACAATAATCAATTCGCTTGTAACATTGTTTTCTAACTACTCACATAAAGTGCTTCTTTAATTGCCTTCACAACTTTTTCGGTGTTGGGCATAAATGCACTTACTAATGTTGGCGCATAAGCAATCGAAGTATCGGTAGTGGTAATGCGCTTGATGGGTGCATCGAGATAATCGAATGCATGTTTTTGAACCTGAAAAGTAACTTCGGATGTTACAGAACCGTAAGGCCACGCTTCTTCAAGTATTACTAACCTGTTTGTTTTCTTCACTGAGTTTACAATGGTTTCAACATCGAGCGGGCGAATGGTTCTTAGGTCAATTACTTCCACACTCACTTCTTCTTTTGCTAATTCTTCTGCGGCGGCGTAGGCGATCTTCATCATCTTGTTATATGAAACAATGGTTACATCATTTCCTTCTCTGCCAACATTTGCTTTGCCAATGGGAATCAAATATTCTTCTTCGGGCACTTCGCCTACATCGCCATACATTACTTCGCTTTCGAAAAAACAAACAGGATCATTGTCTCTGATGGCACTCTTTAATAATCCTTTTGCATCATACGGGTTGGATACTGAAATTACTTTTAAGCCGGGAACATTTGCCATCCAGTTTTCAAAACTCTGTGAGTGTTGTGCACCAAGTTGGCCTGCTGCAGCAGAAGGGCCGCGAAAAACAATTGGGCAACTGAATTGGCCTGCACTCATGGAGCGCATTTTAGCTGCTGAGTTTACGATTTGATCGAAGGCAAGTACGGCGAAATTCCATGTCATAAATTCAATGATGGGTCGAAGGCCGTTCATTGCAGCTCCCACTCCTATTCCTGCAAATCCTAATTCTGCAATGGGTGTATCTATTACGCGGCGCTCGCCAAATTCATCCATCATGCCCTGGCTTACTTTGTAGGCGCCGTTGTACACTGCTACTTCTTCGCCCATAAGAAATACATTTTGATCGCGGCGCATTTCTTCCTGCATTGCTTCGCGTAGTGCCTGGCGAAAGGGAATTTTTCGAATCTCCATTATTTTTTGGTTGTGGGGGTAAAGATACTATTTGGTTGTTGCAGCCAAATAGTTTTTGAAAGGGGAACAAAAAAAATTTTGTGCTTCTTATTTAAAATTATATTTCATTGAAATGAAAAGCAATGCTTTTTCTGATCATCACTTCTTTTGCTTCAACGCCATTCCGCACTTTGAACATTCATTAGTATGATCTGAAATTTCTTCGGGGTGCATTGGGCAATAATACATACCTGATTTAATTTCTTTTGATGTTGAGCCGGTAGTCAAAAACTTATAAGATATACCAATTGTTGTTTGAATCTTTGAACCCACCTGAGTGTAATAATCAGAAGTATTCATGTTTTGGTAGATGGGAAAATCATAAGACAGATAGGCCGAAAGATTTCTAATCGTATAGCCGACTTGTGGCGTAATGAAAACTTTTTTATACCCTGTTGCTTCGGGGAAATAATTAGTTGGTTTTCCATAAAGCAAAATACTTTCATTGATCTTCATTTGACCAACCCATTCATAACGTGCCTGCAGTGTTACACCCAAGTTATTAAAAAAAGATTTGCCGGCAAAGAGTGCAACACTTGCAAAGTCTCCCAATTTTTCACCATTGGGGTTCCAACCTTTTTTAACATACAGGGCATTGGCAAAAACGCTGAATTTTTTTTCGGTAAAACCGTGAAACAGGAATGAGTAAAAAATTATATCCTGCGCGCCCGATGAAAGCTGAACAGAAGTGGGCTTGGTTATATAGTAGGTAGTTCCCGAAAACGGTTCGATGTTTCCAACAGTATCATTGTAACTGCCAAATGGAATTTTATATCCTAATCCCAGAGTTAACTCTGTTTTGGCCTTTAAACCTGTATGATTAATTACATCATAACGCGGGAAAATAATGAGATCACCAAATCCTTTTGATTGATAAGTTGTGGCGGGGTCGCCATTTAAACCTGTCTCTTTCTTTTTTAAAAAATATCCACTCTCAAGTGACATGGTTAAATTTTTTGAGAGGCCATAAGCCAATCTAAAATATTCATATTGGCTTGAATAATTATCAAATGTATTGTTCTCATCAAGCTGATCTTTCTTGTAGAATTTATCGGAATAAATAAACTGAATATTTGTATTGAGTTCAACTTGATTTTCCTGCAACACACCTTGTGAAGTTCCGCCGGCAACTGTGCATCCGCCACCGCCTGCACAACATTGAGCATTTACAAAACCAGATTTCAGCAAAACAATTACACTTACAAGAAATAATTTTCGCATGGTGTTTATTTCTTTCCTTAAAAAAAACCTGCAAAACAAGCACAGCAGAATTACGGTTAAAATATTTTATTAGTGAACAACTGTAAACTTGTTAGTTACAATTTGCTGTGCGGCATAGAACTGAATAAAATAATTTCCTTCAGTAAAATTCTTAACATCAAAGTAATAATTATGATTGCCGGCATTTTGTTTTTGCAGTGAGTAAGAAGCAACAACTTGCTTGAGTTCATTTACAATTTCAACTGTAACATCAGTTGCTGTTTGCAAAGAATATTTTAAAAGCATTTTATC
>JAJAYG010000042.1 GCA_026786335.1 Chitinophagales bacterium
AAGCAATGAAGAAGAGAAAGTTTGTGCTGTTAAAATGTTAGCACCTTTCAATTGATCTTCTGAAAAAATAGCACTGATCTGTGAGCCTGCATAGTCGCGGTAATACACATATTTTTTCTTCAGCACATTCAGTTGATCAACCATCTCATCGCGCGAAGCCATAGGGTAACTGGTGTCGCCATTGTAATAACAGATGATGGGATCAATGCTTCCGTTCTTATCAAAATCTTTTACAAAAAGTGTTGCAGGTTTTTCAACTGATGCATGCATCAAAGAATTTTCTCCTCTGTTGCTAACCACAAAATCAATGTCGCCATCTCCGTCCAAATCATCGGCAACTATTCTGTTCCACCATCCGCCTGTATTTTTTAATCCTGCATCATTGGTAATTTCTGTTAACTGACTTCCTGTATTTTTATAAATGCGAATCTGCATCCACTCACCAACAACTATGAGATCATCTTTTTTATCGCCGTCAATATCGCCCCATGCAGCATCGGTGATCATCCCTGCGTATTCGAGCGCGGGTGCAATGCTTGTTGTTACATCGAAAAATTTTCCGTTTCTGTTTTCAAGCAAATAACTTTTTGGTGCAGTGCCATAATAGCCGGGAACGATTCTTCCACCAACAAATAAATCGAGATCACCATCGCCATCGAAGTCATTTGCTTTAACACAAAAAGTACTGGTGAACATTTTAGGCAGTGCATCATTTGACTTCGTAAAATTTCCTTTGCCATCATTTAAATACAAACGATCAAGCAATAAAGAATCGGTGGTTTCAAATTCGTAACCGCCACTGCAAACGTAAAGATCTGCATCGCCATCACGATCGGCATCAAAAAATAAACTACATTCATCTTCACTGGCAGAATCATTTTTAATGGAGGAAGAAGTATGCTCAACGAATTTTCCTTCTTTGTTTTGAAAAAATATTTTAGAAGGAAACCCTGCTGCACCACCAATAAAAATATCTTCTGTTCCATCGCCATTTACATCGGCTGTTGAAAGTTGCGGACCGAGTTTTGAAAACTCATGCGGCAACAATGGCTCACGTTTGTAATCAATGTATTCATTTTCCTGTTGCGTAAAATCAAGGCGATGCTCGGCAGAAATATCATTAAAGAGCGGCGCAATTTTTTTAATCATTTTCTCAGGAACCATTTTCGCATTTGCCTGAAGTAGTTTAATTGTTTGATCAGCTGCAATATTGGTGAGTGTTTGTTTGGTTCCATCAGTCCATGTGATAGTGAGTGATTTTATTTTCTCTTCATTCCCCAAACCAAAATGAATTTTATTATCGCTCGAAGATTGAAAACCTCGTATCATGTAGAATTCACAAAATTGTTTTCCTGTTGCTGTTTCAATTTCAATCTTTGAGCCGATGCCGAATGGGTTTTTATTGTTCCCAGTTAATTGCACTGTGAGAAAATGATGGTGATTTATCTCACGCGAATTGTTTTTATAAATGAAAGCTTCTTCATCAACATTGTTCACCACCAAATCCAAATCGCCATCATTATCAAGATCGCTGAATGCAGCACCATTGGAAAAAGCAGGATCAAATAAATTCCAAGCAGCAGTTGCATTATCAAAAGTAAGGTCACCGTTGTTGTGAAATAAATAGTTGCTCACTTTCACTGATGGCATCTGCTGCACGAGTGAAAGAAGATCGGGTTCTCTTCCTTCACTCACTGCTTTTTGTTTCTCTTCTTCATAAGCGAATTTTAAAAAATCGTTGTTCGTGTAATCACGCCGATAACCATTGGTGATGTACAAATCTTTCCAGCCATCATTGTCAAAGTCTGCAAGCAACGGAGCCCAGCTCCAATCGGTTGCAGGTATTCCCGCAAGTTGACCGATCTCGCTGAATGTTCCGTTACCATTATTCAATTGCAAACAATTCCGCATAACCTGATGATAGAAACCAAACTTCACCTGCAGGTAATACTTGTCGTAATTATTTGGTCCGCGTAAATTTTTCTGTCGGTAATTATCTTGTGGTAACATATCGAGCGAAAAAATATCGGGCAAGCCATCATTGTTGTAATCGGCAATATCATTGCCCATAGAGAAGTTAGAGCAGTGACCCATCATGGCTGCCAATGATTCAGTAAATGTTCCGTCGTGATTGTTGATGTAGAGGTAATCGTGTTCGGTATAATCGTTCGAAACATAAATATCGGGAAAGCCATCACTATTCACATCAGAAACTGCAACACCCAAACCGAAACCGATTGCGCTGCTGTAGATTTTCGCTTGTCGGGATACATCGGTAAAATGTCCGCCATCATTTCGGAATAATTTATCACCAGCATTTGCATCAGGTGTGTTGCGGATTTGTGCCACTTCAAAATTTTTGAACGTGGCGATGTTGTGATTGAGCAGGTAGCAATCAAGATCGCCATCCAAATCATAATCGAAAAAAACTGCCTGTGTTGAATAGCCGGTATCAGCCAATCCATATTGCTGTGCGCTCTCGGTAAATGTGAGATCGTGGTTGTTGATAAAAAGCTCATTTGCTTTGTATGGTCCGGGTAATCTTCCGGAGTGGCAGACATAAATGTCGAGCCAACCATCACCGTTTACATCAGCCATGCAGCAACCGGCTTTCCAACCCTGCCGGCTTCCGGTTTTTGAAGTGAGGGTTGCATCATCAAAAACAAAATTGCCTTTGTTTACATAGAGGCGGTTTGCTTTTAGGTTGCTGGAAAAATAAACATCGGGCAAGCCGTCATTATTGATATCACCCACAGCAACACCGCCACCATTGTAATAATATTCGTAAGCCAGCACGTTGAACTGCGCATTTTCAACTAATGGATTGGTGAAAGTGATGTTGGTTTTTGAGGAAGGAATTTTTTCAAACAACGGTTGTGAAGAATTTGTTTGTGCATGAATTGCTGAATGAAAATTCATGAGCAATAAAAAAAATGCAGCAATAAAATTTTTCTTCATTCCCAAAAATTATTGATGGATTCAAAAGTAAAAGAAATGATTTGGTGAAGTTGATGATCATGCTTGCTCGAGTCCACATCCCTCTCCTTGGGAGAGGGAACGAAAATGAGGATGTAAAGAGGATTTGAAATGAAAAAGAAAATGAATTGTTACTTCAATCTCCACAGGAGTAAAAAAAACTCCGGCGGTGTTAAAGATGAATCAAATCAAACGTTCATCTCTTTAACTTTTTCTAATTGAATTAGAATCGAGAAAAATATTTTTGTTTTTTAGAAATAATAGTATAACCTTTGAATTCACATTCAGTATCAAATGTTGAAACCTAAACTCACCACACCATGAAAAATTTTAATTCAACTATGTTAGCAAAAGCTTTCTCTCTCTCTCTCTCTCTCTCTGCAATAATTATGCTTTTGTTTCTCTGCGAAACAGGAGTGAATGCACAGCCAGGGTGTGATGGCGATTGCCCGTACACAAATATTTCTACCTCACTCGCCGGCGGATGGGTAAAAACATTCGAGGTGTTCGGCTTAGATGATGTTGCCTGGAAGTTTACGCCCATTGATGATGCTTCTGATCTCGATACGAAGAAAGATAATGGACTCATAATAG
>JAJAYG010000043.1 GCA_026786335.1 Chitinophagales bacterium
ACCAAAATATAAACGCAAAAAAGCGCAAGTGAAAGAATTGGTAGGTGTTGACTTATTTGTGCATTATGCAGATATTACTCCTGATGAATTAGCTAAACAAGTTGAACAACTCAATACCGATACAATAAAACTTTCTATGATAACCAACCGTGGAATAAAAGTTTATCCTGAAGGTTTTGAAGAAACTTTTTGCACAGACCACTGGCGATGCAGGTTCAAACCAGTTAGCGAATTAATAATTACCAAGCAACAAATTATTGAACTGCTGCAAAAAGCCATTGATAAAAATATTGATACTATCAAAACGGAAAATCTTTATGCCTTTGACGGCAAACCTGCTTTTTCACTTGGACAAGGACAATAGAAAAATATCAAACTATGACTATACAACTTATGCAAGGGCAATTTACAGCGCACGAAGCAATTGACATTATTACTAAAATAGTGCATGTAAAAATTAAATTCCATAAAGATAAAATTCATGTTAATGCCAACGAAGAAGATATTAAAATGAGAGAGAAGCGAATAAAGCAATTGCAAAAAGAATTGTTTGAAGTAAGGAATTTTATTGAGGCTAAAAAAGCAAAAATAGAAATGAACTCATCTATGGAAATCCATTAAAATGTTTCAAAACCGAAAAGTACTTATAGCAACTAAGCATCAAAAAGAAAAAGTAATTGCTCCATTGTTTGAAAAATCATTTGATGTAAGATGTTTTACACCCGAAATTTTTGACACCGATACACTCGGAACTTTTACTGGGGAAATTGAACGCAAGCATGACCCAATTACAACCCTCAAAAATAAATGCTTGCAAGCTATGGAGGTAAGCAATTACGATTTAGGTATTGCCAGCGAAGGTTCTTTTGGGTCACATCCATCCATCCCTTTTATTTATGCTAACGATGAGTTTTTAATTTTTATTGACAAGAAGAATAACCTTGAAATTATTGAACGGGAACTTAGCACTAAAACAAACTTTAATGGTGCTGAAATTAAAACCGATAAGGAATTAATTGATTTTGCAACAAGTATAAACTTTCCTTCTCATGCTTTGATATTGCGAAAAGCAAAAGATGATAATATAGAAATCATCAAAGGAATTACCGATTGGAGTGTGTTGAAAGAATCCTTTCAACAATTGATGGAAAAACATGGAAGTGCTTACGCTGAAACTGACATGAGAGCAATGTTCAATCCAACAAGAATGCAAGTGATTGAAAGTGCCGCAATAAAATTGGTGAAGAAAATAAAATCACTTTGCCCCAATTGCAACACTCCCGGATTTGCCATTAAAGAAGCAAAGCAAGGTTTGCCTTGTAGTTTATGCGGATTTAAAACACGGTCAACTTTAAGCTACATCTATCAATGCATGAAATGTGATTTTATAAAAGAAGAAATATTTCCTCATAATAAAACCGCAGAAGAACCTATGTATTGCGATATCTGCAACCCTTAAACATTTGATACATGAATAGGACTTTGCTAAAAAACGCAACCATTGTAAACGAAGGAGCAATTAAAATAGCAGATGTTTTAATTAAAGGTAAGAGAATAGAAAAAATTGAAAGTTCAATTGATCCCCGTAAAGTAAATGTAAAAATTATTGAAGCAGCAGGATTAGTTCTCATGCCTGGAATGATTGATGACCAGGTGCATTTTCGTGAACCCGGATTCACTTATAAAGGAAATATATTTTCTGAATCCAAAGCGGCTGTTGCGGGTGGCATTACTTCTTATATGGACATGCCAAACACAAATCCAAATACAACTACACTCAAACTACTCGAAGAAAAATATTTGTTAGCGGCAAATTCTTCTTTCGCCAATTATTCTTTTTTTATGGGCATCAATAAAAACAATTTAGAAGCATCTTTAAAAATAAACAATGAAACTGTTTGCGGTTTGAGTGATGACGGATTGTATTTTGATAATCAAGATGGACTGGTTTGTAATTATCCTGATTACTTAGAACAACTTTTTTCAAAATCAAATTCTTTAATAGCTCTGCATTGCGAAGATGATGGCCTTATTCAAAAGAAGGAAGCGCAATACAAAATAAAATATGGCAACGAAATTCCTGTTGAATGTCATAATTTAATTAGAAGTGAAGATGCTTGTTACCAAGCCACCAAAAGAGTAGTAGAAATTGCAAGGAAGCATAAAACACGACTTCATGTTTTGCATGTATCAACACTAAAGGAAACTTCACTTTTTGATTACAAAATTCCTGTTTCTCAAAAACGAATAACAGCAGAAGTTTGTGTGCACCATTTATGGTTTTCTAATCATGATTATAAAGAGAAAGGTTCCTTCATAAAATGGAATCCCTCAATAAAATCTGAAAAAGATAAGAAAGGATTATTGCAAGCATTAAAAGATAATAAGCTCGACATTATTGCCACCGACCATGCTCCTCATACTTTAGAAGAAAAAAAGGCAACTATTTTAAAAGTAAATCAGGCGGTCCTTTGGTTCAACATGCTCTACCCATTTTATTAGAACTGTATCATCAAAATAA
>JAJAYG010000044.1 GCA_026786335.1 Chitinophagales bacterium
CCACGACTATTCTTATTTTTTATTTTCAGCTTTGATTTCGCTCTTCTTTTTTCAAGTGTATCAAAAAATTCTCTGGCAGGAACAAACTCCGCACTTTCCTTCATCGCTTTATCATAAGCTCGCACACGCAACTTCATCCAGCTCATCAAGTAGCTTTTCGTATTCCTCAAGTGAAAGAAATACGCCTATGTTTTTTCCCTTCTTGTCAGTGATAAATTGAGCTGAAACCATCGTAAAATCTTTCAGCAAAAATAATCAAATGTTCTGTTCAATCAGTTGCGCCTATAAATCAGGTACTAAAGATTTTGTTTTATTCAAGGGGAATTTTTTTAGAATCTAATTCCTATTTCAATGATGTGTTTAACTTTGCACTCAATAAATTAACAACAATGAAAAATATTTTCCACTCAACCATCATTTTCTTTTTTTGTCTTACGTCTTACGTCTTGTGTCTTACGTCACAAGCATACGCTGGTCCCGGTGATACCATCAAAGTTCAAACATTCACTTTCGGTTCTCCGCAAGATGGTTGGTTTGTGATGCCATCAGATACTTTTCGTTTCTCAAAAATTTACATGAACTACACTTTGAAGTGTAACCCAAACCAAAACCCTGCCTGCGGTGAATGGGATTATCTCACTTACACAAATCTCTATCAACCTTCTATTGATTCATTTATTAAAGATGCACACAACTATCAGGTGAATGGTTTGTCGCCCGATTCTTTTTCATACATAAAAACTTCAACCTATCAGTTACATCCCTATTTCCAGAAATTTATTGTTAACACTGATACAATTTCTTATTCAAATGGAATTATCGGAAACGGAACAACCACTTCTTCATTCCCTTTCAAAACTTCTTCACCCATTTCAAAAACACAATACCTGTGGACAGCGGATGAGCTTAGTGCACAAGGATTATTCGCAGGAAATATTACAGGCATTCAATTAAATATTCTTTCGAGTGGTGGGTTAATGAAAAATCTTTTTGTGGGAATGAAAAATTCTTCACTCGATTCTCTCACAGCAGATGTAAATGAGAATTCAGGGTTCACAACAAATTATCAAAGCAATATTTCATTTATAAATTCGGGATGGAACAGCATTGCTTTCACTGTGCCTTTTTATTGGGATGGAACTTCGAATGTTGTTGTTGAAGTTACTTACGATAACATGATTGCTGCAACAGATTATTCAATTGCATCTGATGTTGCAAACTGGAAATCTTCGATCAACACTTCGGGCGCAGATTACAATGCGCATTTTGATGACGGCAATTATATTTCAGTTCCCAAAGAAGCATTTGAAAAAGTTGATTCACAAATCACGATTGCATTTTGGTTGAAAGGTGATAATTTTTTGCAAGACAGAACAACCTTTGAAGCTTACAATGATTACGATCAACGTGTGCTCAATGTGCATTTGCCCTGGAGCGATGGAAATATTTATTGGGATGCAGGCTGTCAGTTGATCGGTGGCTTCGATCGAATTTACAAAGCTTCAAACGTCAATGACTATGAAAACAACTGGCACTATTGGGCTTTCACAAAAAATGTTGGCGATGGCAACATGAAAATTTACAGAGATGGATCTCTCTGGCACATTGGCACCGGGCTTTTTAAAACCATGAAGGATGTAAAAACTTTTTGGATCGGTTCTGCACTTTGGGCTTCAAGTGTTTCTGCTAATGCAAACATGGATGAGTTTACAGTTTGGAATGCAGAAGTTGATTCCAACACTTTAAAGGCATACATGTATAAAGACGTTGATGATAATCATCCTTTCAAAAATAATTTGCAAGTGTATTATCAGTTTGATGATGATGCTTTTGTGGTTAGTGACGTGAGCGGAAATAATTTCGATGGCTCCATCATTGGCGCACAAATAAATTTGAATGAAGCAAGTGAGATGAATCGCAACTTCAAAAATATCACTGATCGCGCACAAATAAATTTAGAGCAGGGAGTTTATACTTCGCACCTCGATTCAACTTTGGTGTTTGATACCATTTGGAATACGCCGCAAACATTGGTGTTGTTCAATGATCTTGCTAATCCGCAAATTGCTACCGATACACAATTGGTTTGGCTTCCCTTCAATCAAATTATTTACAACAACAATGGCGACAGCACAGGAATTATTGCTGTTGTTGCTGATACAACAATTCATTTGATCACTACTCCTTACAACACCGGAGCTGTTCCTACATTAAAACGATTTGAGTTGGCGCGCTACATTACTCCTTATGGAATCAATCTTAGTTTGGGTGATGGATTTACGTGGACGTTTGATGTAAGTGATTATGCAACCTTGTTGCACGATAGTGTTTACCTCTCTGCCGGAAACTGGCAAGAGTTACTCGACATGCAATTTATTTTTATCGAAGGCACTCCGCCGCGTGATCCTATTTCAATTCAAAACTTATGGCAGGGTAATTACGGCTGGTATGCAAATACGAATGCCGATCTGGCACCTAAAGAAATTTATCTTGATTCAAAGGCACTGAATTCAAGAGTGAAACTTCGCATTACCGGGCATGGTGCCGATAATAATAATTGTGCAGAGTTCTGCGAAAACACAGCGTTCCTTAAAGTGGATGGTATTCAAAAATTTCAGAGAGATATATGGCGGAATGATTGCGCGCTCAATCCTGTTTATCCGCAGGGCGGCACGTGGATTTTCCAGCGTGCGAACTGGTGCCCGGGTGCTGAGGTTACAACTTATGATTGGGAACTTTCTCCTTTTGTTACTGCGGGCGATTCGGCGCAACTTGATTTAGATCTCGATTATTATTCTGGCTCGGGTGGTGCAAATTATGTTACCGAATCGCAGTTGGTTAGTTACTCTGCTCCCAATTTTTCTTTAGATGCTGAGGTGTATGATATTTTTTCTCCAACAAATACACAGGTTTACAAACGCCGCAATCCTGTTTGTAATAATCCTTTGATCGCAGTTCGAAATGATGGAAGCACAACGCTTACATCATTCGCCATCACTTATGGTATTGAAGGCGCAACGCCTTCAGTTTTTTATTGGAATGGAAATCTTGCTTTCTTAGACACGGTTCATATTCGCCTCGGTGCAATTTTTTCTCCGGGCGGCAGTGGCTCCGATCAGTTTACTGCAACAGTTAGTAACCCAAATGGCGGTGTTGATGAGAACCCGATTAATGATGCAGCTATTTCGCATTTTAATTTCCCTCCGCAATATCCTGCTCACATTTATGTTGAACTGAAAACCAATCACCATGGATCAGATAATGATTACACGATTAGCGATGATGCAGGTAATATTATTCTATCAAAAAGTAATCTGGATGATGATACTAATTACAAAGACACCATGTGGCTGGCTGATGGCTGCTACACTTTTAAGTTGAACGACAGCAATGAAGACGGCTTGTACTTTTGGTTTTATGGAAGTTATGGTTCGGGATATTGCAGAATAAAGAATGCTGATAATGGCACGCTCATTAAATCTTTTGGTACCGACTTTGGGAAAGAAATTTACCAGCAGTTTACAGTAGGTTATTTTGTAAACACTGAAGATGTTGCGCAGGTAAAAACTTCCACACTCAATGTGTATCCCAACCCAACCGATGGAGTGGTGTGGGCCGATGTTTATTTTGCTGAAAGAAAAGATGCAGAAGTTTTTGTACTCGACTTGCAGGGAAAAATTGTTTACCACCAATCACTAAAAAATGTTTTGAGTAACGGGCTCACCATTGATCTTACCAACCAACCAGCAGGCATGTATGTGATGGAAGTAAAAACGAG
>JAJAYG010000045.1 GCA_026786335.1 Chitinophagales bacterium
GTATTGTCATTATCCAATATAATATAAGTGATATTATGGTTGAGTTGCAAAGAGTTGGAGATGGCACTAATTCCCGAATGATAAAAAGTAGAATCTCCCATTAATACGACTGAAGGATTTTTTAAAAAGATAAAAGAGAAAAACTGGAAACCTGATTTTGGTCCTGCGGAATTTCCGGCTTTTACCGGTGCAACTGTAATTGGTGCAAGAGATTTTTTAGTCGCTTACAATGTGAATTTAAATACCACTTCAGTTCGCAGAGCAAACTCAGTTGCCTTTGATGTTCGCGAAGCTGGAAGAAAAATTAAGAATGAAAAAGGTGAGGAAGTAATTCAACCCGGAACTTGTAAATCGGTAAAAGGAATTGGTTGGTTTATTGAAGAATATGGAATAGCACAGGTAAGTATGAACCTAACCAACACTTCGGTTACTCCGCTGCACATCGCATTTGATGAATGTGTTAAGAGCGCCGCCTCAAGAGGAATGCGGGTAACAGGTTCAGAGTTGGTTGGTTTGCTGCCGCTTCAATCAATGCTCGATGCAGGAAAATATTTTTTAGCAAAACAAAAACGCAGCGCCGGTGTAAGTGAAGAAGAATTAATTCGCATTGCAATAAAATCAATGGGGCTTAATGAACTTTCAGTCTTCGATCCCAACAAAAAAATTATTGAGTATGTGTTGCATGATCAATCTAAAAACAGATTGGTTAACATAAACCTTATTCAATTTGCGAATGAAACAGCAAGTGAATCGCCTGCACCCGGCGGGGGATCAATTTCTGCTTACGTGGGCGCTTTAGGCGCATCACTGGGAACCATGGTTGCCAATCTCTCATCACACAAAAAAGATTGGGATGATCAATGGAAAACTTTTTCAGATTGGGCAATCAAAGGTCAGCAGTTAAAAGATACTTTACTTGATTTAGTCGATGAGGATACCAATGCTTTCAATCAAATCATGCAAAGTTTTTCATTACCAAAATCAACAGATGAAGAAAAAGCTGCAAGAAGCAAAGCCATTCAGGAAGCAACTTATAATGCAATTGAAGTTCCGCTTAAGGTTATGCGCGCTTCATACCATTCATTTGATTTGATTGAAGCAATGGTGAAAACAGGTAATCCGAATTCGGTGAGTGATGCGGGTGTAGGAGCTTTGTGTGCAAGAAGCGCTGTTTTAGGTGGACACCTTAATGTGCTTATTAATGCAGCAGGTTTAAAAGATGAAGCTGCAAAAAAGAAATATACAAATGAGGCAAATGAAATAAGAGATAAAACTGTGTTAAAGGAAAATGAAATACTTGAACTGGTAAAAGCTACAATCAAGTAACTCTGAATTTTTGAATTACATTTGCCGCCTCAAAAAAAATACTTCATGAAAAATCTGGTTCAAACACTTTTTGTTACAATTACTTTATCTGTCCTTGTTGCTTCCTGCGGACAAACCAATAGCAACCCTGCATTGGTTGGAAAATGGAAAATGAATTCAATTGAAATCAAACAATATGCTGAACGCATTGAGCAAATGGAGGGACTTATTAAATCTCTCAATGATTCGTTAGCAATCATTACTGATACTGCAAAGCTTGCCAAAACAAAACAAGAACTAGTCTACTACCAGCAGAATTTGGATGGGATGAAATCAAATATGGATTCAAGTTTAAAAAACACTTTCTGGACATTTGACGGCAACGGACAATTATCCGGTCAGGAAGCGGATCGTAAAAATTACACCGGCTATTGGAACTACAATGACAAAACAAAAATGTTAACGCGCTATCTCCCTGCTGATTCAGTTAAAGTTGCAGTTAAAGGTGACACCATGGTTTTGAATCTTGATTCGATCAACCACATCACTTTTGTGAAATCAAAATAGTGTAATCATCATTCGAAAGAAAACGGCGGACTGAAATGTTCGCCGTTTTTATTTGTATGCTCTTGTATTTATTTCTTTTCCCTATAGAAATAAATTAAATCAAGCTGTGGAATTTCGGTAACGCCGCATTGCCTGAACATAGTAATCAATTGTCCGCGATGATAAGTTCCGTGATTCACCACATGAGCAAGCACCTGATAAGTTGCAGAGGTAACAATGCCTCCTTTTAGTGTTGCATATTTTCTAACTGAATCTAAAGCTGCATCATCAAAATTTTCGGCGAGTTCATGCAATTGTTTCGAGGTATTAATAATGCCTTCTCTCAATTCTGTATTTGTTCCTGTAAATGATTGAGAAGGAAAAGCATCCAAAGAAATTCCCTGCAACCTTTTAAGCCATACCAATTGTGCATCCCAAATGTGCAGTAATGTTTTTTTTATGGAAGAGAAACTGCTGTTGATCTCCTGATTCAATTGTTCATCACTCAATTTTTCGACTGTTGAACAAATTCTTTCATTCGCCCAAACATTGAAGGCTGTGTATTCAAGAATAAATTTTTTCATCTGTAATTTTTTTGCGAAGGTAATTAGGCGAATTGTTAAATATTTATCTTGCGGTGGTTCTTAACTGCAATAAAATTGAGTTGGCATACTGAGCTCTTCGATAAATTTAGTACAGGTTTTATCGAAGCTTCAAAAATATATATCAATCACTACGATAAACTCAGTGTAACAAAGTCAATAACCCCATTTATAGAAGACTCGAAATTTCGACTCCCAATAAAATGAACACCACCATTTATTTTTCATTCCCCTTCTCAATTACCTTTACAAAAAATAAATTCTTATGGATCTCCACTTCGGTACAATCTGTGTTCGCAACCCGCAAACAAAATTTGATTATGCGCAGCCACACATGGAAGCCATTTACCCCACCACTACTTTCTCCTATGAAGATCCCGATGCATTGATGGAAATATTTTTGGGTGAGAAAAAAGGATTCATCTATTCACGCTGGAGTAACCCCACGATTGAACTGGCAGAAAATAAAATTGCTGCATTGGAAAGTTGTGGCATCAAAGATGAAAATGGAAATCAATTGCAACTGAAAGCACGTTTGTTCAGTTCGGGCATGGGCGCAATTACTACTATGTTTCTTTCTACTTTAAAAAGAGGCGATCGTGTTATTGCACAGGGAACTTTGTATGGCGGCACCAATGAACTGCTCACAAAAGTTTTGGCTCCACTTGGAATTGAATCCATTTTGCTCGACTTAAAAAATTTGAATGATGTAGAAGAGAAAGCAAAAGATGCAAGCGTGAAAATGATTTACATTGAAACACCTGCAAATCCTACTATTGATTGTTACGATATTGAAGCGCTCACAAAAATTGCGAAGAAGTACAAACAACTCGTTACAGTTGACAACACATTTGCAACTCCATTTTTGCAACAGCCATTTAAATATGGTGTTGACTTCGTGGTACACAGCACTACCAAATTTTTGAATGGACATGGTAACTCCATCAGCGGCGCATTGATTGGAAA
>JAJAYG010000046.1 GCA_026786335.1 Chitinophagales bacterium
ACATTTGCTTCATGAATAAATTCAAATATTTTGTTGAAGGAAGAATCTTTGGTGTTTGCTCTTTTATAGGTGAGAAACTCGGCATTGCTCCCGGCATCATCCGGTTATATTTTATTTACCTCGCTTTTATATCAATGAGTTCGCCCATTATCATCTATCTCGTTCTTGCCTTTTGGATCAACATCAAAAAGTATTTGGTGCGCAAGAAAAACCCCGTGTGGGAATAAGAGCAATTCTAAAAATTCTCCATTCCCTCTCATAATAAAATTTTCTTCCAATGCTCTTCTCCTTCCAAGAAGATGCTGAAGGCAGATGAGGAGAGAGGGATAAAGAGTGAGGAAAATAAATGATTCAATTTTTAGAACTTCCAATAATCAATTTCCCTAAAAAATATTTCCATTGCTTTTCTACATTTGACACATGCGGAAAGCTTTGTTTTTTTTCTTTTCACTTTTCACTATTCACTTTTCACTCTTTGCTCAGCAATCTTCCATCTCCGGAAAAACTACTGACAAGCAAGACAACAGTGAACTCATTGGCGTAACTATTTTAGTGAAGGGAACCAAGTACGGCGCAGTTACCGATGAAAACGGCGCTTACAAAATTCAACTCCCCGCAGGTACTTTTCAAATTGAAGTAAGCTACATCGGCTACGAAAAATTATTGTACACAGGAATTACTATTAAAGAAGGCGAACAAAAAATATTGAACATGCAGATGAATTCTTCTGCTGTTACACTCGATCAGGATATTGTGATCATTGGAGAAAGGCCATTGATTGATGTGGAAGAATCAAAAAGTACTTCACAGATTTCGCGTGACATCATTGATGCCGTACCTAACAGAAATGTGCAGGGATTACTCAACACACAAACCGGTGTTGTATTAAATCCCGAAGGCATTCACATACGCGGCGGAAGAACTTACCAAACAGGTTTTTACATTGATGATGTTTCGGCGAGTGATCCATTAGCAGGTACCGGTTTTGGAATTGATATTGGCTCCAATGCCATTGACATTATTGATGTAACTACCAGCGCACCGGGTGCAGAATACGGAGATGCATCGGCAGGAATTGTGAATACAAAAACTCGAACAGGCGGCGATCACTTTGCACTTTCTTTTTCTGCCAAGCGCGACAACTTTGGTTTTAATAATGATTGGAATTCAACTTTTAATCAGCAGAATTATGAAGCAGGATTTGGGGGCGCTTTAAAATTCAGGCCCCTCTCTAACTCTACCCAAAGGGGAGAGGACTCCTCACCCACAAAAGCGCACACACCTGCTAAAAGAGGACTGCATTATTTCGTTTCAATGAAGGCAAATTTTACAGATACTTATATTCAAAATCCTGCAGAGCAAGTTACTTCTTCATTATACCCATCAACTTCGTGGTCGCCTTATGAAGATAACAGATGGAGCGGAACATTAAAACTGAATTACGATTTCAGTTCCACCAAAAAAATTTCTTTTACTTATCTCAAATCACTTACGATCAATCAGGATTATAATATGCTTCGCATTACAAGTGCCGATGTTCCTTTTACTCCCGGCTATCAGTTTTCATTTGCGCTGCAACCCGATAATGCAAACACTTATACGCACGATACCAATCTTGAAACGGTACAATGGAATCACACTCCAAAACCATCAATGAATTATCGTGTTTCACTTTCAAGATTATTTGTTCACCTGCGTGCCGATGCAAACGGAAGACCATGGCGACCCGAAGAAGTGAATTCGGAATTTGATCCCGCTTCGATTGTGGAGTTTCCAACTTCTTATTTTAATCCCGATGATTCAATTGTGTTTGTAAATCCTTCGCCCGGGCTTTACAACAACGATGGCATTGCAACCTTGTGGCACGATCACTTTGTTGAAGAGTACACCGGTAAAGCTTCAGCAACATTTTATTCAAAAAATACTTTGAATCGTTTTTCTGTTGGTACTGAATACAAGCACGATCAAATGCAGTGGATTGATATTTACCGCCCGTGGATTGGTGCGCCCATTCAATTGCCCGATAGTCAGTTTTCACAATCATTTCGATTGGGTGATGTAAGTGATGTATGGAAAGTATCTCCTGTTAAAGGTGCGGTTTATGTAACTGATAAATACAAATTCCGCGGATTGATTGCTGATGTAGGATTGCGATTTGAATATTGGCAACCGGGAAAATATGTTGACGATGCCGTTGCAAATCCCGATGCATTGATTGCAGATGAAATTAGAAAGAGCTATTTGGATCACACAGTAAATCTTTTTGGAAACAGAACAAAACTTCGGTTGCTTCCAAAACTTGCTGCTTCATTCCCCATTAAAGAAAATCAGGTGATGTATTTTAATCATGGCGTGAGCACTGTTTATCCGCATCCTTCCTATATCTATACAGGTCTCGATCCTTTTTACAGTGATCGTTCCACTTTGGGTTTCATTGGCAATCCAGATTTAAATCCCGAAGTTGATATTACTTATGAGTTGGGATTGAAATCTCAGTTAGGTCAAAATGATGCACTCGATATTTCGGCTTACTGGAAAGATGAATATGATTTTATTACCTCGAGTACAATTTTACTGGAAGATGCAACAGGAAGAGAAGTGAGCAGAACCATTCGCATCAACAGCGACTATGCAAGAGTGCGTGGTGTTGAAGCAACCTATATTAAACGAGCAGGAAAATGGTTTGAATCAAGTTTATCAATTGCATACAGCATTGCAACCGGACAGAGTTCTTCTGCATCGCAATCATTGCAGGAAATTTTAGCAACCGGAAATTCTACTGTTACAAAAGAAACACCGCTTGCATGGGATTCTCCGCTCGATGCAAAAGGTTATGTGTTGTTCAGTGTGAATAAGGAAGATGGAATGTTTGGAAAAAAGTGGATCAACAAATTCAATTTTTACACTGAAGCAATTTACAGAACGGGAAGAAGATACACCCCGTATTTATTAACTGGTTATGAAGATTATTCAGGCAGACCAATTTATGAAGTTGATCCCAATCCCGATCATCGTAATTCAGAATTATCTGTTTCTTCATTCTGGATCAATGCAACATTTAAAAAGTGGTTTGAGTTTAAAAAAACACAATTGGCAATTTCTCTCGAAGTAACAAACTTGTTGAACACGCACAACACTGCAATTGTAAATCCTGTAACAGGTAGCGCTTTTGAATATGGTGATGATGTGCCAACCGAGCAACGCGATCCGCGTTACCTCGATCCTCGCGATCCGCTATCAAATAATTTACCGCCCAATAATCCGGCGAGGTATTACGAGCAGCGGCATGTG
>JAJAYG010000047.1 GCA_026786335.1 Chitinophagales bacterium
AATGGAAACATCTTAGAGAAGCACTTGAAACTTTCTCGCCAGATTTTATGAAAGAAAGAGAGCAGCCCGAATATGACAAAAGAGAAAAAATATTCAAATGAAATATCTTCTCGACACCAACATTTGCATTTATCTCATTAACCGAAAACAGGAAGCTTTAATTGAAATAATAGAAAAAGAAAAGACGACTGACGTTGCGATTTCATTTGTTACCATTGCAGAACTTCACTATGGAGTTTACAAAAGTGAACATCAGGAAAGGAATTTATCATCATTGCAAAAATTCTTAACACCATTTCAAATTATCTCTTTTAGTTCTGATATGGCTACGCTATTTGGAAAACACAGAGCAACACTTGCAAAAAAGGGTAAGCTCATTGGACCTTATGATATGCTTATTGCAACGCAAGCTTTATATCATGATCTTACTCTTGTTACAAACAATGTAAAAGAGTTTAACCGCATTCCTGAATTAAAGATTGAAAACTGGTTGAAGTAAATTTGCAGCATGAAAACTTCTGAAATAAATCTCACCATTGAATTGGATGATAAAAATGTTCCCGAAAAGATTTTGTGGATTGCTACTGATGGTGAAACAGGTAAACATGAATCATCTGCCATGTTACTGGCAATGTGGGATCACAAATTAAAATCAGGAATGAGCATTGACCTGTGGACCAAAGACATGACCATACCCGAAATGAATATTTTCTTCTACCAAACTTTTCTAACACTATCCGATACTTTTTTTCGTGCCACACAAAACAAAGAGTTGAGTGAGGGAATGAAAAAATTTGCAAACGATTTCTTTGATAAGGTTAAGGATGGTCAGTAGTGATTTCAATTTTCTATTCTTAATAAAAAAAGTTCCCCACAGATTTTCGCTGATCCCTGCTGATTTTTTTCTATGCGAAAATATGTCACAAAAATTCTCATAGCTGTAAGACTAAAGAAGAAAGAATCTTGTCTTATTGAGTTCCGTAGAGACGACATTATGGTAGAAAGAGACCATAATGCATAAATTCAAATTAGCCCAAGAGGGGCGGCATTATTTAGCCAAGAATCAAAAAAGATGTAGCCCCTCCGGGGCTGAATTGAATGGCGGTTGAAATACATTCTACCATAATGTAGTCCCGGAGTTTATCCCGAATTTTTTCGGGGGGGACTTCAAATAAAAGGGTGATTTATTTTATACCTATTCATAAAATCGGCACAAGAACTTTTTCTTTCTAATTCATCATCGCAAAAATTCCTAGATACGTAAGCACTCCCGCAACATATCCAATGAGTGCAGTGAATCCGATTTTTTTCAGGTACCAGAAGAATTCAATTTTTTCCATTCCCATTACCACAACACCGGCAGCGGAGCCAATAATTAAAATACTTCCGCCTGTGCCGGCGCAGTATGCAATCATCTCCCATATTTTATGATCCATAGGGAAATCGGTGAGTGAATACATTCCCATAGTTGCAGCTACCAACGGAACATTATCAATCACACTCGACATTAATCCAAGTATGGCAATAATAATATCTGAGTTACCAATAGTGGAGTTCAACCAACCGGAAAAATCAATTAATAAACCAATTGATTCAAGGGCTGCAACTGCTAACAGAATCCCCAGAAAAAAAAGTATGCTGTTTAAGTCAATCTTAGAAAGCACATGTGATACACGTAAGTGATGTCGATCTTCTTTTCCGGTATGAATTATTTCTGTAACAATCCAAAGTAATCCTAACCCGAACATCATTCCCATAAAAGGCGGAAGGTGTGTGATGGTTTTAAAAACCGGAACAAAAATGAGTACGCCAAATCCTATAAAAAAAATCAATCTCGAATAGGGTTCTGACTGAGGCATTCTTGTGTCATGTTTTGGTTTGCTGAATTTTCCATTCATAAAAAAAGATTGATACATCAATGGAACAAGCAAACTAACTGCGGCAGGTATAAAAAGAACTTTCACAATATTCATTGCACTTATTTGACCGCCTATCCAAAGCATGGTGGTGGTTACGTCCCCAATGGGGCTCCATGCTCCGCCCGCATTAGCAGCAATAATCACCATGCTTGCCATTACCATTCTTTCTTTTTTATCATCAACAATTTTTTTGAGTAATGAAACCATAATAATTGAAGTGGTCAAGTTATCAAGCGCAGCAGAAAGAAAAAATGTAATGCTGCAAATGATCCATAGTAATTTTTTTTTCGAGTCGGTTTGAATTAAGTCTGTGATAATTCTGAATCCTTTGTGGGTATCCACCAACTCAACTATCGTCATGGCGCCCATAAGAAAAAAAAGTATTCCGGCAATGCCTGATAGGTGTTCACTCAATTCATGCAAAACATTTTCATGATTTGTGCTGCCGCTCATAATATATAGCAGCCAGCAAACAACTGCCAGCAAAACAGCCGATGCTGTTTTGTTTATTCGCAGCGGATGCTCCAATGAAATTGCAGCGTAGCCAATAATAAATATGATTCCAATAATTGTTTCCATAAAAAAGATGTTTCAAAAATAGTGAGATTAAATTTTGGCCAGTTTCAAATGAAGCGGAATTGAATTATTTAATTTGCATTCAGGTTTAATCATTCACAAATAAAAAATATGGCTCTCGAAATTCTAAGAAAAGAAGAACAAGTTGACGGACAATTTAATGGCGGTGCCATTCTCGAAAAGCGGCCCGTGGTTTACGAATCAGGAAAAACTTTTCCTTACTCCAATCTTTTTTACTGGGCACATGCATGGAGCGAAAAAGGAAGCACGATTGGTTTGCATCCGCACCAAGGGTTTGAGATTATGTCTTTTGTTTTGAAAGGAAGCATTGAACATTACGATACAAAAAATAAATCGTGGATGCCGCTCAATGCAGGTGATGTACAGATTATAAGATCGGGCAATGGAATTTCACACGCCGAAAAACTAAATCCTAATTCCTCCATTTTCCAAATCTGGTTCGATCCTAACTTAAATAATTCTCTTTCGGTTCCCGCAACTTATGATGATTACAAAAGTGAAACGCTGCCGGTAATTCAGCAAAACGGAATTACGTCAAAAATTTTCATTGGAGAAAATTCTCCTGTGAAAATGACTGCCGAAGGAGTATCTATCAAAGAGCTAATGATTAAGAAAGGAAATCATCAACTTGATCTTTCTGCAACAAGTATTTACAGTTGTTTTTTATTAGAAGGAAATTTAAAAATTGGTGAACTAAAAATTGATACCGAAGATTTTTTTAAAGTACAAGGT
>JAJAYG010000048.1 GCA_026786335.1 Chitinophagales bacterium
AATAGAAGCGTGAGTAACATCTACAGAGCCCAAAATATTTCCCGGTGTTCCGCCGGCACCGGCATCGTCCCAAACTTTTACATGAATTACTTGTAAGGTTGGATCGGTATAAGTAGCCACACCAAAAAACATCCACAATGCGTTTACCTGGCTTGCAGTTAATCCTGTGTATTTTTCTGCCTTCGCACTATCAATGTTATCATTATGGCCACTGATGTATGCCTTAGCATTGTTAACTGTAAGATAATACCACGAGTAAAAAACGGTATCACATGCTTGCAGATTGCCTAATGTATCAATTCCAAACGGGCGATCGTGATTTAAATTAAAGTGCCCTTTATAAACCTTATGTGCCTGAAGTTCTTTGCCAATTGTCCGCTTTCTTATTACCAATTCATCAGGGGCTACTTGTGCATATAAATTAAAAGTAATTAGGGAGTAGAACAATGCAAGTGGATAGAACCGCTTCATAATTTTAGTTTGATTGTGCTCAAAAATAATTCTTTTGATGATTAACTTTTGCACTACTTCTTAAAATTACACGCAGTAAATTGTTGATTGAGTTTTATTAGAAAGTTAGTTCAATTCAATCTTATAAAAGCTGGTATGATATTTATAAATTTGCGTAGTATAAAACCAAACATAAAATGAAAACTAAAACTTTAAGATCATTAGCTGTAATGCTGTTTATGACTGCTTCGGTATTTACATCACAAGTATTGTTGGCGCAGGAAACAGCTCCAACAAAAGCTGCTAAGACCAGCACAAAGAACGCTACAAATTCTTCTAATGTTGATACTAAAAGTAATCAGCAGACTGTAACCAGCGAGTTACCCGACTACAATAAAATGGATAAGACTTCGGTAAAGAAAGATGCTGATGCGCGCATGCAGAAGTTTGATGAAGAGTATAACAAGATTAAGGCACACCAAGAGAAAGCCAATGATCCTGCAATGAAAGCAGATATGAGTAGAATGCTTGCACTAATGGATATTGTTAAAGCTGATATGGCTCAAATGGAAGGTGCATCTGCAGGGCAGGAAGCACAATTAAAACAAAAGCTACATGAAGATATGGCACAATGTCGTACTATGCGTGAGGAAATGAAAGCTAAGTATGGCGGTCAAAAAAGTGGTGATAGAAAAGGTGAAAGCAAATCCGGCGGAAAAAAGAAGCAGGAAACAACAGGCACAGCACCCCAGCAATAATATTTTAGTGAAGTGAAATAAAAAAAATCCTGAATGGAAAACTGTTCAGGATTTTTTTATTTGTTGCCGGTGATTTATTTAATTGAGTGCCGGCTCGAATTCTTTTCTTTCCCCAATCTGCTGGCGCCACATGGCGTAGTACAATCCTTTTTCTTCGAGCAATTCATTGTGTTTTCCTTCTTCAATAATTTTCCCTTTCTCAAAAACATAGATACGATCGGCGTGCATGATGGTTGAGAGGCGGTGCGCAATCATGATGGTTGTGCGTTCACTGTTAAGCGATACCTCACGAATTGTTTGTGTAATTTCTTTTTCAGTTAATGAATCGAGAGCTGATGTTGCTTCATCGAAAACCATAAGGTGTGGTTTGCGCAATAATGCACGTGCAATGGAGAGCCGCTGTTTTTCACCACCCGAAACTTTTACGCCGCCTTCACCAATCATGCTGTCGATTCCTTTTTCGGCACGGGCAAGCAGTGACTGACATGATGCTTGTTGTAATACAACATAGATATCGCCATCTGTTGCATCGGGATTTACGAATAATAAATTTTCTTTAATGGTGCCGCTGAATAGTTGTGTGTCTTGCGTTACGAATCCTATTTGTTCACGCAATTCATTCATGTCAATTTCATTTCCATTAATTGCATTGTAAAGAACTTTTCCTTGAACGGGTTGGTATAAACCTACGAGCAGTTTTACCAAACTTGTTTTGCCACTGCCGCTTGGCCCCACGAGTGCAATGGTTTCGCCACTCATTACTTTAAATGAAACATTATTTACAGCATACTGCGCCGAGCTTTTGTATTTAAAGAAAACATTATCGAACGTGATGTCGCGGATCTCACCAATGTGCTTTGGATTTTCAGGCACAACCTCTTTGGGTGTTTCCATAATTATCTTGAAGTTCTCGAATGATACTTCTGCTTCGCGGTAAACGTTTACGATGTTTCCTAATTCTTGCAGGGGGCCGAAGATGAAGAAGGAGTAGAAGAGGAGTGTGAGGAATTGACCTACATCAATTTTGTGGAGGAAGATGAGGTACATCATCATTCCAATAATGGTTACGCGAAGAAAGTTTACGCACGTGCCTTGTATAAAACTTAAGCTGCGGATGTACCGAACTTTTTTCAGTTCCAACCCTAAAATTTTTATGGTGGTGCTATTGAGATGTTTTATTTCTTGTTGTGCAAGCCCTAAACTTTTTACAAGTTCGATGTTGCGGAGCGATTCTGTGGTGGCACCTGCAAGCGCTGTGGTTTCGCTCACAATTATTTTTTGCATCTTCTTTATCTTTCTGCTCAATGAAGTGCTGATGAAAAAGATGATGGGGATGGCTGAAAAATATAC
>JAJAYG010000049.1 GCA_026786335.1 Chitinophagales bacterium
GAATGAACCAGAATTCCAGTTATCAGATATTAATACCTTACCTTGAATATCTGAAACATAATAAGTCAGATTTCCTTCAGGTATTTCACTCAACACAATATTCAAATCATAAGTTGTTGGATTTGGATATAAAGTGATTTCTACTTCCGATTTAGATCCATCAACTAAATCCAAATTGAAATTGCCTTCCAATTTTGCGGGGAGCAGATTGATATAATAATCCGCAACCTGCCCTTTATCAAATGTTAAACAAGGCGTTGCATAAGCACTATACCTTAAACTCACACGCATTTTTGTACCGCCAATTGATGCTGTTGATGGAACATTAAAAAATTTATTTGTCCAACCAACTGAAGATGTCTTAAAGCTTACCACTTTTTCGCCTGCATCTTTAAAGTCACCATCACGATTGAAATCAATCCAAACTCTGAAATATACTGGAGAAGAAACAAGTGATGCACTTAACCATATCGAATTGCTTAAGGAGCCTGCACTTAAATCTGCACTTAGGTTTGTTTTATCAAAATATCCAGAAGTATTATCCAATGCATCAATGATTGCACCTAACCAAACAAGATCAATAAATTCTGTTGTAGGATTGGTTGAAGTGCTGGCACAATATGATTTTCCTGTTGTTAGAAATTTAATGGGAACCGAATATCCCGAAAGCCCACTGCTGCAAATTGCCTCAACCTCCACATCATATCCGGTACCGATGAGCAGATTATTCAAGGCAATAGAATTTGTACTTGATGAAACCTGCGTGAAAGTTGCACAGGAAGATGATTTATACTGAACATGATATTCTGTTGCGCCGGAAACAGAAGTCCACGATACGGTTGCTCCATAATTCGAGATTGCGCTTATTGAAACTCCTTGAGGAATTCCGCAGGTGCCGCCTGAAGTAATATTCAGGTACTTGAGTATTGTCCATTCATTACTTCCAACCACATAAATGTTTCCATCACCGGCAACCGCAATTCCTTTTCCACGAATGGAAGTTGAATCATATTTCGAAACCCATTCATTTAAACCATCAGCATCGTACCTGATCACAAGCAAACTTGCAGGGTTGCCACTAATTGAAGTGGTGCCTGTAATAAAAACGTCACCCGAGGTATTATTAGTAGCAAGATATTCGAGCTGTGGAAAATCAGGGAATGGAATGCTGTAAAACGAATTCCATACTTCTACACCTGCGGGATTTAATTTAAAAGTTTCGATTCCGGTTGTTGGAGAAGTTCTGATTCCGGTAATAACAAAATTTCCATCGGGCTGCAGATTAATTCTCGAAGCCGACTCTGAGTTGTTGTTATTATCAAAGATGTAAGAAAAAAGTACAGCACCTGTTGGACTGTATTTGGTTACTTTAATATCCTGATCAAGTCCCGATGCAAAATCACTATTTATTACATATGCATTACCTGCGTCATCTAATTCCACATCCTGTCCGCCATAATTGGTAGTCGTTGCTCCCCATATATAATTTCCGTTCTCATCAAAAAGGGCTGTTGTGCAATTCAAACCACTTATGGCAGTAGTACCTGTAACAACAATGTACCCATTACGATAACGCATACCGTAAACACCATGAACGCTGCCAAAATTATGTGTTGATGTAAAAATGGTGCTACCATTACCATCAACCTTAATAACAATAAAACCTGCTTGTGCCTGACCTGTTACCTGACCAGCTGCTCCAATAATAATATTCCCCGAAGCATCAATTGCACATTGATGATTGAGCAGAACACTAAACACTCCATCAATATTCTTTTTAAAAAGAAGCGTACCGGTTGGTGAATATTTTAGTATCACAATTGAATTGGGATACTGAAAACCGCTTGAACTTGAATAAGTATAGCGATAACCAACAACAAGCACATTATTAGAAGCATCAACACCTACCCACGAAGATTGCTCTTGGTTGCTTGGAATACCGGAGATTGATTCTTGTTCCCACAAAAAGTTACCGAGTTTATCCAATTTGCGAACATAGATTCTGTCGTTTATAGTGTAGCCACATGATAACACATTATCTTCCAGATCTCGAGCTACCATAGCACCTTGCTTGTAAAAGCTACCTGTGGTGCGTACCCAGTTCAATGTTTGACCATCGGCAATTTGAATATTCTGGAAACATAAAACAGTTGAAAACATTAACACAAAAAAGATTGATTTGTTTTTCATTGCATAAGAATTTTAGGTTGATAAAAAATAATATCACTGGGTAACACTTTACAAAAGTCTTCTGTAATTGATTTTATAAAAATGATAAAAGTCAATGCCCATTATGACGGGTATCAGTAATCCAGAAGTTAGGAAAACGAAAAACATTATGGTATAATTCAGCAGTCAAAATTTTTGTGTTGAAAAGAGCAGTCTTAATATCTATTTTCACTTCATGCAAAAAACAAAACTCATTCTTAGGTTTAACAAAATGGAAGAAGCAAGATTGCAATTGTATTCACGAATCAATGCCGCTGATAAAAACTTATTGCAGCGAAAACCCAAAGAAGGGAAATGGAACACACTGCAAATAATTTTTCACATGAACAGTTCTGAAGAAAAATCAGTTGCCTACATCAGCAAGAAAATTCTGAGTGGAAATTCAATTCCAAAAACAGGTTTGAGTTCTTCATTAAAATCACTTTTACTCACCATTGCACTTAAGTATTTTAAGTTTAAGAAACCTGCGATGCTTCCCGATCCTCCTGAGGATTTAGAGGTGAAAAATGTTTTGGAAAAATGGAGTGAAACAAGAAACCAGCTCAGTCAATTAATTATTTCTTTACCCGAAGATTTAATTGACCGCGAAATATTTAAACATCCGCGTGCAGGTAAAATGAACATGTATCAGGCATTGAAATTTATGGATGATCATGTAAACCATCATTTAAAACAGGTTGATCAATTGATTGGCAGATAATTTTTTTTGGTGAAATGAAAA
>JAJAYG010000050.1 GCA_026786335.1 Chitinophagales bacterium
GAATAGCAGACTATATTGTATTCATGTGGCTTGGTGAAATTATTGAACATGGTCCTGCGCATGAAGTGTTGGAAAATCCTCAGAAAGAAATGACCCGTGAATATGTGAAAGGAACAATCAGCTAATCACTAAAAATTATTCACCATGCTTTCCAAGAAAGTAAAATATGCCCTAAAAGCTGTGTTGTATATGGCGCGCCATTACAACGAAGGTCGAATTGTTGTATCTGAAATTTCAAAAAGAGAATACATACCTCATAAGTTTCTCGAAAAAATCCTGTTTCAACTTAAAAGTGAAGGGCTACTTGAAAGCAAAATCGGAAGACACGGAGGTTACCGGCTTTCAAGGCCTCCGCAAAAAATAATGATTGGCGAAATCTTAAGATTACTGGAAGGAAAAATTGCACCAATTCCCTGTGTAAGCATAGCAGCTTATGAAAAATGCTTTGATTGTGAGGATGAAAAAAGCTGTGATATCCGTAGAGTGATGAAACTCGTGAGGGATGCCATGGTAAAAATTCTTGATCACACCTCCTTGTTTGATGCAATTCAATCCAAAACTACTGCATCTGTAAATATTGCACACGCAATCGCCCTTTAATTCCTAAAAAAAATGAATAACCGATAGTTGTGCAGATTAATGCTACGAGTCTGAAACCATTTATGGTTAACAGCGTATCGCAAAAAAAATAATTCCTACCTACTAGCAGGAATTAAAATTCCTTATACCTTGCGCTAAGTTCTACTTATTAGGTAGATTTAATTAGAACGATAGGATAATTAAAGAATCATTTATTTAATATAAATTTCAACATGAGCAAACTCTCCTCAAATGAAGTTCTTCAGTTTCTTTTAATACTAACCATCCTACTTTCAGTTGCCCGAATAATGGGAGAACTTTTTAAGAAGATAGGCCTTCCCGCGATTATAGGTGAATTACTCGGTGGCATTATCATAGGCCCTTCATTTCTTGGATCCATGTTTCCTGACTTCTTTCAAATATTTTTCAGCGACGCAAATATAACAGACGAAGCAAAGGCAGCTGTTAAAGCAATCACCGAACAGTTTCCCACTTTAAGAATATCATCGGGGCCGGCAGTTGGTTTTGATGCTTTAACACGGCTGAGTGTTATGCTGCTTTTATTTATTGCAGGAATGGAAGTAAAACTTGAAAACATTAAAACCCGTGGAAAGGCGGCAGCAAAAATCAGCTTTTCAGGTATTATATTCCCATTAGCAATTGGGTTTAGTGCAACCTGGTTTTTCTATGATATCTTTTTCAGTACTCCTTCAGATAATCATCTGGCACCAGCACTATTTATGGGAACCGCATTATCTATTACTGCACTAGGGGTTATGGCGAAAATTCTTATTGACATTGACATGATTAGAACCCGATTCGGAAATCTAATGATGACTGCGGCAATGATTGATGATATCATTGGATGGATGCTTTTTTCTATTGTAATCACAATTGCAGATTTAAAAGCTGAAAGCAAATTCAATGCACTCACTGTGTTATCAATCATTGCAATTTATACGGCTTTTATAACAACCATCGGTAGAATTTATATTGTGAATCCGCTGTTTAAGTTTGCAAATGAAAAACTCTCAAAGCCCGGTGCGGAATTATCACTTGCTATGATCTTATGTTTATTGAGTGGTGTATTTACAGAATGGCTTGGTATCAAAGCTATTTTCGGAGCTTTTATAATGGGTGTTGCAGTTGGGAATTCACCTTACTTCAGCGAAAAAGCAAAAGAAACTTTTCATGATATTGTAACTTATGTTTTCTCTCCTCTCTTTTTTATTTCAATCGGATTGAGAGTAAATTTTGTGAGCAATTTTGATATAGGCATTGTAGTTTTCGTTCTTCTCATTTCAGTATTAGGTAAACTATTGGGCGGTTATATTGGAGCAAGACTCAGTGGTTTCAAAATAAATAAAGCAATAGCAGTTGGTTTTGGAATGAATGCCCGCGGATCTCAGGAAATAGTACTTGGGCTTATTGCCCTTCAGGCAAAAATTATTGATGAAAAAATATTTGTGGGGCTGGTAGTAATGACCTTTGTTACAATTCTTATGGCAGGGCCGGGCATCAAATATTTTCTTCGCAGAAACGAAATTGTTAGCGGAATTCCTCAGGAAGGATTAGCTCCCTCAAAAAAATTAGCCTGATCTTAAAACAAAAAATAATTATTCTGTCGAAGTGCCTTTGATTGCACATCCCGAATATCTTTTACCATCAACTATCACAGTGGCAGAGTAATTAAATTGGTGATTTGAAGAATCCATCATGCACGACTCGTGCTTAATTAAAACTTTAATTGCCGACTGCGTTGCATAATTATTTGATGTGTAATTGAATACTTTATCTCCAATCATTTTAGGAATAAAATATTCAAATACATAAACCCGCATTGCAGAAAAATCTTTCATTGCAATTATTCCTTCCTTCCTTGAAATCTGGAGTGACCAGTTTTTTCCCAACGCCCAAAAGTCGTAAGGGATGCAGGCATTCTGATAATTTTTTTGTTCAAAATCAAGAACATCCGAAACTACAATAACGCTATCAACAATTCTTGCTGGCGCAAAATCTGTCGCCTCCTTTACTTCACCTTTTAGTTCTACATAAACATATTCATATGGAAATGCAGGTGAGTGAAGAAAAAGCGTTTTGTAAAGCTCCTTCATTTTACCTGTTGAATCAATAACTGCAAGATCTTTTTCGGGGCGATTGCAATCGCGAAAACTGAGTATGTTTTTCCCTACCACAAAAAGGCCTTTATAAATTTGATCTTTAGAATTACTAATAATTATTTCTGCTGAGTCACCAGAGAAATAAACTTCAGGAGTAATTTTTTTTTCGTGCCTGCATGAATTGAAAAAAAATAAAATCAAAATTGCTATCCTTAAATTTTTCATTGAATTTGTGTTTTCATTTCCAAATATTCATTGCAAGATAACTATTGATTAGTGCTTAAAAAATTTGTGCCACGAGAATTCCCGTGGCACAAATAAAACTCATTTTCAAAAAAAATATTATCTCAGCAAGGTGAGGTTGCCTTTCTTTTCAAGATAAGTTCCATCAATGAAAGTTACCTTGATCTGGTAAACATAAGTTTCAATTGGTTGTGGAATGCCTTCAAATTTTCCATCCCATCCATTTGCAAGATTGGTGGAAAGGAAAATCATTTGCCCCCATCTGTTAAAAACTTTCATTTGCATCGAATTAACATTCACTTCATTTATGTTAAAGATATCATTGGTACCATCACCATTGGGTGTAAACACATTCGGAACTGCAAATACATTCACTGCATCTTTAATTTCTACCGTGTCTATTACCAGGCATCCTCGTGAATCGGTAACTGTAACTATATAAATTCCTGCACTCAGCCCCGAAGCTGCTTCAGTGTATTGCGGAGGGGAGGTTGACCATTCGTAGTTATAAGATGGAGAGCCACCTGAAACAATTACGTATGCTGATCCATCATTTAATCCGTTTTGACTTACTCCTTGCGCATATGCCGACATGTAAATTTCATTGGGTGTACTTACGTATAATGAAGTATCTATTGAACATCCATTTGCATCAGTTATGGTTACAGAATACCATCCGCCCGGTAAGCTATCAAGTAAAAAGTCGGTTGCTATTGGGCTAGTATCCCATGAGTAGGCAAATGGCGTTGTTCCACCAAAACCTATTGCCAGAGCAGTGCCATCATTATAACCATAACAGGTTACATCTGTTGCTTTTGCAAACAATCCCATTTCAGGCGAAATTATTACAACCGTAGTATCCCAATTTTCACACCCATAAGTATTTGTTGCCAATATTGTATACACCACTGTGTCTGCAGGGTATACACTAATTGGGTTCGATGAAGAAATGAAAACATCATCACCATACCATTTCAGATTTGTAGCATTCGAAGCCGCCTCAAGTGTAATCAATGTTCCGGGACAACCACCTGTATCAGCTGGTGCAAGAATTGTTGGAACATCGTGTACAGTAATATTCTTTGAGCCATTATTAGATCCGCAATTGTTCAATGCAAAGACTGATAAGTTAGCGGTGCCTGCCGCTGTAAACACAACGGTTATTTCATTATTTGAAGTATCAATTATATCAACCAAGGAAGTGGTCCAATCATAATAAGTACCGGGGATAAATGGTGTAAAGTATTTAACTGTGTCACCTATACAAACTGAAATAGGGCCTATGATTGCTGATGAAGGAATTGTTTGAACTGTAATCCAAACTGTATCACTCCATGGACCATAACATCCATTCACTATAGGGCGGCAACTAAATGGATACACTCCTGCAGGTACGCCCGACCAATCAATATACAAAGGCCAATAAGGCCAAACAGTTGGAACATTAAAGAACGGTGGTGCCCACCACTGATATTGGTAATTCGGGCTATAAGGCAGTGGCATTATTGATGAAATTGCACCAGCACAAATTGCTGTATCACTTGGAATTAAATAAAGTGAAGAATCAATGTAGCCAATACTTAAATGAACAAGCGTACCTAAACTATCCGCTTTAGGATTTGGATCTGAAGCAGAAAACCTCATGTAGTAAGTTCCATAGCCAGGTGCACCAAGAATAGGAATTAAATCAATGAGCCCGGGTATTGAAAGCATACAGGTTGTACTGCCTGTTGCAGCAACTTGGCCAAGACTTCCTGTATTAATTAACTGATAAGTTGAGGAGCTCAAAATTTCGATCTTAAAAATATTTCCCGGATTGTATGTTGAAGGTGGTGACCAAGTACCGATGTCAATATTGAGAAGTGAGTCGGCACCAACATAATCAGAAATACAAACCTGAATATCCTGCATGTTATTCGTAGTAACATCACAATGATGAATACAAAATGGTCCCCAGGGAGATCCAATTGCAACAGGATTTGATGAAACTACTCTAACTAAATATCCGCAGCCCTCAGGAACATCTGGAACCAAACCTGAAACTGAACCAGGTAATGAGCCAAGCGCAGGGTCATATGTTTTATTATCAGGAGATGAACCTAAAACAGTTGGACTTGCAAAACTTCCGAACTCATCTGATAGTTCTGCTGTGTAAACATTATTAGCAAAATAAACTCCTGTCGAATAAAATGGAACATCAATAACACTGTAATTACAAAGTGTATCAGGGCCAAAAGTTACCGGTGGTTGTAAGGTGGTTATTATATTCGGGCATTCTTCAATTGTAAAACAAATGCTTGCGCTGCCTGTAATCGTTGGTGGAGGTGATACCCTCACTATTTTAACTTCATAACAATCGCCATTTGCATTGGACGGTGCAACGGCAGCAATTCCACCCGAAGTTGTTCCGGAATAAATAGTAAATACACCAAGACTGGTTGGGTTGGAAAAACTTCCAACAGAATTCGATAACAATATTTCATAAATACCATCGCACAATGGCGCGGAAAGTTCCCAGTAAATAATAATATATGCACCTTGGCAAACCGGGTTTGTAACACTCGTTATCACAATATCTACCGGGTTATTTATTTCGTCATAGGTTCCTACAACTATAATATCATCAACACCAAAACCAATTGATTTAGCAGCACCTGTTCCATTCTTCCACCTCCATGCAAATCGCAGATCCTGTACATTGTTAAAAGCAGGATTAGTAACCACTTCATATTTCCACAATGATTGATTGTTGTATTGTGACATGCCTGTTTGTATCCACGATCCGCCTCCATCAGTACTGAAATATAATTGAGCATAATCACTTGCATTTCCTTCACCGATGTAAAAAAAAGTTAGCGTTACATCTATTAAACCAAGTGTACAAAAACTTGAATTCATTACTGCCATTCGATCACTTGCCGTGTTGGGGTCGTAATTAGCGTTTGATGCAGTTGCACCATTGTTAGCATCATAAACGTGAAGATAATTGCTGATTGGAGCACCTGCTATTGTTCCGCTTACTGTTTGATCTTCATCAGGTGTATTTGGGTAAAGAACATTGCCATTGAATTCGCTGTTAATAATCCATTGATTGGTTCCAGTGTTGCTGCTTGGCCCTGTTGCAGAGTTCAAAGAAAACCCTGCTGTGCCGC
This sequence comes from Chitinophagales bacterium, assembly GCA_026786335.1. Taxonomy (GTDB): domain Bacteria; phylum Bacteroidota; class Bacteroidia; order Chitinophagales; family UBA10324; genus JAJAYG01. The sequence goes on from JAJAYG010000050.1 coordinate 6,095, forward strand.
CATTAAAGTCTTCATAATAAAGTTGAATTATTTGCTGAGCAGAAACTCCTAAACTCATTGAAAGGAATATTGCTGCAATAATGAAATGAGTAAATATTTTTTTCATACGCAATTAAAATTAATCATTTGTAGATGTTAATGTTTGACTTCACATTAAATTTGACAGAGTAAATCTAAGAATATTCTTTTCATTATTACCAAATATTTTTAAATCCGCATATAAACTTATTAACCTGGTAGCCAAAATAAAATGAAATCAAGGTATCCAATGTTCATTGTGTTATGATAAATACGAAAATGATTACTAAATTTGGTGATTGTTATGTTGATGAAAAAAATGCTACGCAAAAGATTTTTTACTTCCATTTTCGTGTTGAGCGTTTTTACTTTTCCGGTAAAAAGCGCTTATGCTCAGATACCCACAGAACAAGATTGCTTAGGAGCTATTCCAATTTGCGGGCCTGTGTATGTTACACCAAGTTCTACTTTCGGAACAGGGAGCTATCCCAATGAAGATCCGCCTTCAACTTGCTTAATTCCCGGTGAGTATAATAGCCAGTGGTTTATTTTTACTGTAATTACTTCAGGCAACCTAGCATTTACTACCACACCTGTAAACGTTAATGCTGATTATGATTGGGCTTTATATAATCTTACCAATGCTACCTGTGCCGATATCCCACTTAATAGTGCTTTAAGTGTCAGTTGCAATTCTTCCATGTGGGGAGTTACCGGAATTTCCTCAACTGGTATCGGAAATTATAATGGCCCCGGATTTACAAATGCATTCAATTATTTATATCCGGTAACTGCAGGTGAAACGTATGTTTTAAACATGAATAACTGGAGTGGTTCTACAGGAGGTTACACACTTGACTTTAGTGCTTCATCAGCAACAATATTTGATTCGGTTAAACCAAAAATTGATACCGTATCAAATGTAGTTTGCACCGATAACACAATTACATTTTCATTCTCCGAAAAAATAGAATGTTCCAGCGTGAGTACGGCCGACTTTTTATTAACCGGCCCATGGGGACCATACACACTTTCAGGTGTAACAGGTGCAACCTGCACATTAGGTGGCACTCAAGAAATAACTTTTACTGCTACTGTAACTCCACAAATACTTCATGGTGGAATTTACACTTTGCATTTAACTGATGCTGCAGGATCTGTTCAGGATTTGTGCGGGAACATTGCAGATACAACTTCAAAAACTTTTTATGTTGACGGAGTGCAAGCACAAATTGATTCTTTCATTCAACCATTTTGCGCGGGTTACAATGGCGCAATTTTTTCTTCGGGAACTTTAGGTGGTCTTCCTTATTCATACACGATCAACAATGGAGCATCACAACTCACAGGAAATTTCTTGGGGCTTGATGACACTACTTATTTAATTACCATTACTGATGCAGGCGGATGCTTCGATACTGTGCAAACGACATTGTACCCGGCAACCGGTGCGGTAAAAGCACAGATCGCTCAATTCACCGATGCAAAGTGTTACAACAGTTGCGATGGAACAGTTCTCGCACTCGGTGTAGGAGGTGTAACACCCTATAGTTATTCATGGTCAACGGGTGCAGTGTCACAAGGGATTGCTGGTCTATGCATTGGAACTTATTCTGTAATTGTAACCGATGTTGAACAATGTAAAGACACTATTGATGTAACCATTAATCAACCTGTTCCATTAGTTTTTTCTCTTGATTCTGTAAGAGATGCAAGTTGCTTCGGATACAAAGATGGATATGTTGCAGTGAGTGTGAGTGGCGGAACACCAAATTATTTTTACTCATGGTCACCTTACGGAAGCAACGGAGCTATATCAACTAATATGGGCGCAAATAATTACACGGTTGAAGTTATTGACAATCATGGTTGCCATTACGACACAACATTTACAATTTATGAACCCGCTGAATTAAAAATTATTTATCCGGGCGATACTGTTATCTGCGCCGGTACAAGTGCAAAACTTAATGTGCCTGTGATTGGCGGCACACCGCCTTACAATTATATCTGGAGTACAGGCGCTTCGCTGAACCCATATTACATATCTCCACAAAATGATTCTTCGGTTTCAATAATTGTTACTGATGCACACAACTGCATTGCAAAACCTGCAAATTATTTAGTGCAAGTTTTACATGCTCCTATTTTTAATTTGGGGAATGATACTTTAATCTGTGAAGGCGATGTGGTTTACAAATCCATTTTTATTCCGGGCATGAGGTATGAATGGCAGGATGGCTCAAAGTATTATGATGTGAGCATGAAAACAGGAGGCAAATATTATGTTACCGTTTACAACGATTGCTTTTCGGCAAGCGATACCATCAACATCGAAGTGGACGATTGCAAAACCTGTGTTCACATGCCTGATGCATTTACTCCAAATGGTGATGGCTTGAATGATGAATTTGCGCCCATCATTGGTTGCGATTTTACTGCCTACATTTTAAAAGTATTTAACCGTTGGGGGCAAATGGTTTATTTTTCCAATGATCCAACAATTGGTTGGGATGGAAAATTTAATGGCAAACCATCTGAACTTGGAACTTACATCTGGCAATTAGAATATGCTGGTTCACAACATGCACTTGTGCTCGATCAGCAATTGAAAGGGTATGTTGTTTTGGTTCGGTAAACTTTCTTTTTTCATATGCACATCTGCACATCATCTTATCTGCTTATTCAACTTATCATGTTCAACTCAACTGCCATTGCAACAACAGGCGTTGCAATGTTGCTGCTCGCTTTCTTTTTAAATTTATTTGGAATACTGAAACAAAACTCATGGACTTACTTGCTCCTGAATTTTTTTGGTGCCGCACTCTCCTGCTATGCATCGTGGCTGATTAATTTTTTGCCGTTTGTAATATTGGAAGCAACATGGGCGGGTGTGGCGGGAGTGGGTGCCGGAAGAAAATTATTTCTACAAAATAAATAACTTAAAAGATGAGTAAAAGATTTATTTACTCAATCTTAACCCCAACCATCATTCTCGCCTGCACTCCATTCATCTGCGATAGTGTTTTTAAATCCTGATACATTGGATAATAAATTCCGAGTTGTTGTTTCATTGCGCTGGTCTCTTTGTTATCGGCAAATGCTTTCATGATCTCATACCACTTGTTGTCAACTTCGGGATATTGCACAATGCGATATTTTGATTGCTTTGAAATTTTTGCGGCCATTGCAATTGCTTCATCTATTCCGCCAAGCGTATCTACCAATCCAAGTTTTAATCCTTGTGTTCCTGTCCACACTCTGCCTTGTGCAATAGAGTCAACGATGGCGCCGTCAAGATTTCTTCCTTTCATTACCACCATTTTAAAATCTTTGTAGATGCTATCAACACCATTCTGAATTATTATTTTTTCATCGGGTCTAAGTGCACGTGTAGGAACTCCCAAATCGGAATATTTTCCTGTTTGCACATTGTCGAAATTGATTCCGAGTTTATCTTCAAAAAGTTTTTGCATGTTAGGCAGAATTCCAAATACACCAATAGAACCTGTGAGCGTATTGGGTTGTGCAATAATTTTTGTAGCGAAAGCAGAAATATAATAACCACCGCTGGCTGCATAATCTCCCATAGAAACCACCACCGGTTTTTTCTTTACAGTCAATTCTACTTCTCGAGCGATCACATCAGATGCAAGTGCACTTCCGCCGGGTGAGTTTACCCGAAACACAATTGCTTTTATGTTATCATCATCACGTAGTTTGCGCAGAAGATTTACATACTTCGTAGAGCCGATGTTGTCTTCATCTCCGATGCCGCTTACAATATCACCTTGTGCAAACAGGATTGCAATTTTTCCATCATCGACAGAAGAAGTTGTTTTGGAAGGAGCATTGACATAATTCTCCAAGGTGACATAACTGATCTTATCCTTCTCTTCAATTTTTAATTGCTTCTTAATAAAACTCTGCACCTGATCGGTGAAATAAGTGCTGTCGGCAATTTTATATTTCACTGCATCATTAGCAGACTGTACTAAAAAATTATCATTTACACTATCCAACATTGCAATCGGAAGATTCCGGCTCTCTGAAATTTTTTGCATCACATGATCATGAATGTCATCAATCAAAGTTTTTGTCATCAGTTTATTTGGCGCGCTCATGCTATCTAACCTGAATGGCTCGGTGGCAGATTTGAATTTGCCAGCGTAAAATATTTGCGGCTCCACTCCTATTTTATCAAGTAAATTTTTGAAGAATGTATACTGTGCATTAATTCCATTGAATTCAATTACACCTTTGGGATTTACAAAAACTTTATCCGCAACGCTGCACAAATAATAAGCGCGCTCTGTATAAACTTCGGCATAGGCCACCACAAATTTCCCCGACTTTTTAAAATCGAGCAGTGCATTTCTTATTTGCTCAGTTGTTGCCATGCCTGCACCTGTGTAGCCGAAATTGAGAAAGATGCCTTTGATGTTCGCATCATCTTTCGCTTTGGCAATACTTTTTACAATGCTGTATAATCCGGGATTAACAGTTGGTTCAAAATCACTTAAAGAAAAACCTGATCCATTGGAATAATTTGTTTGCTCCGGAATTTCATAGGCAAGATCGATCTTGAGAACTGAATTTGTTTTTACTGTAACCGGTTCATTTGATGAAAGTGTAGCTGCTATGCCACCAATAATAACAGCAAAAAATAGTATGACTACAAAAATGCCAACAACAAATGCAAGCAAAGAGCCGAAGAAGATTTTCCAGAATGACATGGTGTGATTTTTTAGGAAGAAAAAATTGAGGTGTAAAATAACTGATTGCAGTGAAGGTGAAACAATTGAAAGTGGAAAATGGAAAATAGAAAATAGAAATTAGTAATTAGAAAATACAAAACCTGCCTGCCCCGCTTTTAGAGAGTGAACCTGAAACCGCCTGCCCCGCTTTTTGCGGAGAAACCCGAAACTGAAAACTAAATTTTTCTTTTGCGAACTTGCGCACGATGCATTACCGCTACATTACGATTGAGGGAAATATTGGTGCCGGAAAAACTTCGCTTGCAAAAATGCTGGCGAAAGATTTTAATTGTAAACTTATTCTTGAGCAGTTTGCCGACAATCCCTTTCTGCCGCATTTCTACAAGAATCCAAAGCAGTATGCATTTCCATTAGAGCTATTTTTTTTGGCCGAAAGATTTCAGCAACTGAAAGATGAAGCATCGTCACCCGATCTTTTTAATTCATTAGTGGTTACTGATTATCTGTTTGCAAAATCTCATTTGTTTGCCGTTATTAATTTGAATAATGAAGAATTGAAATTATTTCAACGGCTTTCAATGATTATGCAAACTTCATTACCCGAACCAGAACTGCTGGTTTACCTTCATTCCCCTGAAGAAAAATTAATGGAGAACATTGCAAAGCGAGGAAGATCTTATGAAATAAATATAACTTCAGAATATTTACTGCGCATTCAAAACGGTTACTTCGATTATTTTAAATCGCAACAGCAACTAATAATTATTGTTATCGATGTTTCAAAAATTGATTTTGTAAATAACCAAGCCGACTATAAAAAAATATTAAATATCATTGATGGTAAGCATGAGACAGGTATCAAATTATTTCAGCTCTGATTAAATTCATTTTTGCAAAAAAAAGTCCGATGGAAACCACTCACAGAACCAACGGACTTTTATGCAAGACAAAACACAAAACTATTTTGCAGGTGGCAACAACACACCATCAACCACGTGTATAATTCCGTTTGAAGCACGAATGGTTGCAACAATATTTGCATCACCAATCATATATTTTCCATCCTTAACGTGCATAATAATTTTATCACCGTTCACCATGTCGAGTACGCTGCCATCTTTAACCTGATCAAGATTTAAAACACCAACCCAAACATGATACTGAAGAATGTTTTGCAGTTCGGCTTTCTTTTCAGGTTTCAATAATCCTTCAACAGTGCCTGAAGGCAATTTTGCAAATGCATCATTGGTTGGTGCAAACACCGTGAACGGGCCGGCATTAGATAACACATCCACCAATTCAGCCGCTTGAACTGCAGCTACAAGTGTGGTGTGATCCTTTGATGATACTGCAACTTTTAAAATGTTAGGTGTTGAAACATCATCCTGCACAGCAGACTGTCCTGCTGGTTGGGTTGTTGTTTCACCGGTGGCATCGGCTGAAGAAGTTGGTTGATTATTGCAGCCGGCAAAAGCAATAATCGAAATTGAAATAAGGAGTGAGCTAATGACTTTCATGTTTTACATTTTTTTATGGAGCGAAAGTCACAAGTGTAATTTTCTCACTTTATGATATTACTCATGTTTAAAACAAATAAATATCACCTGATTTTTTTATTTTTCTACCTACTTCAAAAAAAAATTGTGATTTCAAAAAAAAAAATATCTTTAATGAATAATTTCAACTAAAAAACAATCCCCTATGAAAATTTTAACCTGTTTAATGTTGCTGATTTCTTCGGTAGCTTTTGCACAATACCAGTTTATTTCACCAATGCCCGGCTCGCAAATGAATAACACTGAGCGCATCATTGTAATAAGAGAAGGTAAACAAATTGATGCTTCTACACTAAAGAATAATCTTTTTACAATCAAAGGAAGTAAGAGTGGCTTACACACTTTTAAAATGATTCTTACCCGTGATGGGAAAACGATTAATCTGAATCCGGATATGCCATTTGCTTTTGACGAAGAAGTGACCGTTACAATATCCAATGGAATAAGAAGTACCGAAAAAAGAAAATGGATCGCTTACAGTTTTAGTTTTAAAACACACAGAGAGTACACTACTGAAGAAAAAGCAAACTTTATAACAGCAAAGAATGATGCTTTACAGCAAGAGTTAGATAATAACGGATATCAGGAAGCTAAAGCGCTATCAAGTCAGGCAGACGAACGCGATATAACAGGCGGTTATACGATTAAGGTGAACACAACTCCTGCTCCGGGTCAGGTTTTCTTTGATTCATGGGGAAGTATTTTCCCCAGTAAATATGACGGATATAACATTATGGAACCAAATGGAGATTCAGTTTACTACAGTCCTAAAGTAGGTGCGCCCTGGGATTGGGATTTAAATCCAAACGGATATCTCTCACATTGGACCAATGCCACATTTGATGTGCTCGATTCAAACTATAATGTGATTGATAACTATACTCCAAAAAATGGATACGGAACTGATGTGCATGAATTTACCTTAACAGAAGATAATCATGCATGGATGATCACTGATAATCCTCAGGTTGTAAACATGAAAGTTTATAATGCAAGCTATTGCGGCAATGCAACTGTTGTTGGCATCGTAATTCAGGAACAAGACGAAGATCACAATCTGCTTTTTGAATGGCACAGTTTTGATCATATTGATGTTACTGAGGCACCACATGAAAACCTTGCATCATGCTATATTGATTACATGCATACAAATTCATTAGACTTCGATGCTGATGGAAATATTCTCACCTCAAATCGCCACCTTGACCAAATAAATTACATTAATAAGAATACAGGTGAATTTATCTGGAGACTTGGAGGTGACAGCAATCAGTTTGTATTTATAAATGACGCCGAAAAATTTACTTACCAACATTGTGCTCGTTTTCTCGATAATGGAAATATTACCTTGTGGGATAACGGAAACTATCACAGTCCTTCACACTCGCAGGCAAAAGAATATGAGATAGACGGTGTAAATAAAACAGCAACACTTGTTTGGCATTATCAGCCATTAAATTATTCAGGTGGCAATGGTTATTGGTTTGCTATGGGAAGTACCCAGCGCCTGCCAAACGGAAATACTTTTATGGGATGTGGCTGGGATTTCAGCAGCAATCAATCAAACTTTTTTGAAGTTGATCCTGCTGGCAATGTAGTATGGGAGATGGCATTGGATAATGGTAAGAGCCTGGTATCTTATCGCGGTTGGAAACATGAATGGAACCCCTGTGCGCCGGTAAATGAAGATGGGATTAAAGTTAAAAAAATTACGAGCACCTCTGCAAAAGTTGTTTGGGATTCAGTGAGCAATGCAACATCTTATGATGTTCAATACCGCAAAGCAAAAAACACAGAATGGAAAGTCAAAAACACAATAAAGATCAGTTAGAATTTAAGCAACCTTGCATCGGATATCGAGTATGTTTATCAGGTAAGAACTTATTGCGCCAATGGTCATGTTTCTGATTGGAGCGCTATTGATACTTTTAAAACTTTACCTGCAAAACTTTTATCACCCGAAACACTATTGGCAACTTCACTTGAGTTAAGCCCCAATCCTGCTGCGGGTTTTGTGAATATCGAATTTGAACTGGATGTTGATCAGCCTGTAACCATTTCATTTTACAATGTTGAAGGAAAATTAATTTCAAGTACAACAGAATCATTTTCTGCAGGCGATCAGTCAATACAATTTGATATTTCGAGTTTTGCCGCAGGATTTTATTTTGCTGAGATTGTTGCAAGTATCGACAAGCAAGTACTAAAATTTGTTAAGCAATAAACAGATTAGATAAATAAATAAAAAGCAGCGGCAAATATTTGCCACTGCTTTTATTTTTCTAACAGGAAATAATAATTTATTTCAAAAAAAAATACTTCACCTTTATATCCTTCATAAAAACCTAAATCAAAAATCAATGAAACTATTTACACCACTATTAATTTTAATTTCTGCTTCTTGCTTCGGGCAGTTTCAATTTATCTCCCCTCTCCCAAATTCAACAATGAATAATGTTGAACACAACATTGTAATAAGAGAGGGTTCAATACTTAATTCATCAACTGTTGAAAGTAAATTATTTACTGTTAATGGCAGCATAAGCGGAACACACCGTTTTAAAACTGTGCTTGCCCGCGATGGCAAAACTATTATTCTTACCCCTGAAAATAATTTTTCTTTCAATGAAAAGGTAACTGTAACCATTGCAAGCGGCTTGAAGAGTGAAACAAAAAAGCAAATTGGCCAATATCAATTTTCATTCACCACTCACCGCGAATACACTGAAGCTGAAAAAGAAAATTTCAGGAATGCAAAACAGATTTTACTTGATAATGAAAAGGCGAGAAACGGCATCAGTAATGAAGATGGAGGAGATGAAGTTGAAGAAAGAAATTTTACAGGCGGCTACATGATTTTAAAAGACTCTGCTTCAACGCCCGGTCAATTATTTTTTGATGAATGGGGAAGCGCAGGCGCAAGTAAATATGATGGCTATAACATTCTTGAACCTAATGGTGATTCAGTTTACTTTAGTCCTAACACTTCATTCTGTACTGATTTTGATTTGAACCCGAATGGCTACTTGTCCTACTTCAGCTATGGCTTTTTTGCTGTACTCGATTCAAATTATAATAACATTGATAATTATTATGCAGCTAATGGATTTGGAATGGATGCACATGAGTTTACAATGGATGTTGAAGGTAATGCATGGTTTATTGCTACTGATTATGAAGTATTTGATATGACGGTTTATGATCCAAGTTATTGCTCAAATGCTACAATCATTTACACCGTGATTCAAGAATTAGACAAGGACAAAAATTTGATTTTTGAATGGAACAGTAAAGATCATGTTGACATAACAGAAGCGCCGCACGAGAACCTTGCTTATTGTTACATTGATTACATGCATACTAACTCAATTGATGTTGACGCCGATGGAAACATAATTACATCAAACCGACACCTTGATCAAATAATTAAAATCGATAAGAATACAGGCGGATTTATCTGGCGACTTGGAGGTGACAGCAATCAATTTACATTTATCAATGAGCCAGAGCCGTTTACCTATGAGCATTGTGCAAGAGAACTTGAAAATGGAAATATTATTTTATGGGATAACGGTGATTGGCATTCACCGGCACATTCTATGGCAAAAGAATATCAACTGGATCTTGAAAATAAAACAGCTACTCTTGTTTGGAGCTATCAACCATTAACTTACCAATACAACAAAGCCTACTGGTGGGCAATGGGTAGTGTTCAGCGTTTATCAAACGGAAATACGATGATAGGTGGTGGCTGGGATGGCAGTAGCAGTCCGCAATCAAATTTCTATGAGGTTACCCCTACAGGTAAGGTTGTTTGGGAACTCGAACTTAACAATACAAAAAATCTGGTTTCATACCGTGTTCATAAACATTCATGGAATCCTTGCGCTCCTGTAAATCCGGCTGGTATTAAAGTTAAAAAAATTACGAGCACCTCTGCAAAAGTTGTTTGGGATTCAGTGAGCAATGCAACATCTTATGATGTTCAATACCGCAAAGC
>JAJAYG010000051.1 GCA_026786335.1 Chitinophagales bacterium
GTCTTCTTTCACATAAATGAAATAAATACCTTCCATAAACTCACTTACATCGATGCTAATATTTGAGGTAGTCTTCAGCTGATTTGAAGGCAGGTAAATAATCTTTCTTCCTACGGCATCATAAATAGTAATTTCTGTTGTTTCTGTAGATCTAAATTCTGAAACTAACAGAGTGCTGTTAACCGGATTTGGCGAAATAGAAATTTTATTAGTATTAACATCCTTAATACCAGTTAACAGATCGAGGATTGAGCATGTAGTATCAGAAATGGTGCATACTGAATCGTAAACTACCAGGCACACATTATAAAGGCCATCTATGTTATAGGTATGTGATGGGGCTTCGTTAGAGCTAGTACCCTGATCGCCAAAATTCCATTTGTAAGAAACTTTTTCATTTACAAGTGATGTGTTTGTAAAATAAACTTTTAAGCCTACAGAACTATAGGTGAAGCTTGCAATTGGTGGTTCCAATATCTGGAGCAGGTAAGTATAAGTATCATAACAACCGTTGCTATTTTTTACAGTAAGAGAAATTTCGAATGTTCCTGTTGAAGTATAAGTATGTGTTGGATTTTGTGCCGATGAATTATTCCCATCTCCCAATTCCCAATTCCATGTACTTATAGTTGCACCTCCGCCTGGAAGAGATTGATCGGTAAAAATTACCGGACTATTCTGGCAGGCTCCTGCGGGAGCCATAAATGACGCAACAGGAGGGCTACCAAGAAAAATTATTTTTGATATTGAATCACTGCAATTTGCATCATTGGTAGTAACCAGTGTAACGGTATAAGAACCGGCAATGGAAAATTGATGAGTCGGAAATTGTTCCGATGAAAAATTTCCATCCCCAAAATTCCATTCCCATGAAACGATTGAAGTACCGGGCGCTGAAACTGTTTGATCGATAAAAGAAATAGCTATTTCGGTGCACAAGGTGGCTGATGAGGAAATAAATTGAGTTAACATGCATGCGATGTTATCAGGTACTATGCATTCGGCAAATTCAGAAGTATTACCAGCAGTATCTGTTACTGTTGCAGTAATTTTTCCGCTTAATCCGCCTGAATAAGAAAAGTAACCGCTGCTGTTTGCAGTAACAGATCCCACAATAGTCTTCCCTTCACAAAATGAGCAATCGTCATCAAGAAAAATATCAACGATTCCAAAAGAATAAGTAATGCCATTTACACCAACTGAATTTGCAATGGTTAGTGTTGGCGGATTAATATCTTCATTACCATTTGAAAGTTTTAAACCACCATTGCCGCTTGTTTGAGAATTACAAAAAGTAGCGTTGCGCCGAATACTATTCTCAGAGCAAGTAGCATTGATGAAATAGATGGCTTCTTGTCCGTTATAAGCAATAATATTTCCTTCAAGATCTCCTTCACCGCCAATTAAGTTTCCAATGCTTCCAAATGAAAAATAAATTCCCTGCGTTCCATTGCCTAATCCTTCAATTCCATTTGTTTTAACACCAATATAGTTTCCTCTAAAAGTACAATCAGCAAAGCTTCCATAAATACCAGCCAAGGTATTGCCCGAAATAATATTTCTCTCAAAAACAGAATCGCCCCCAATATCCAGTGATGTGTTAAGTCCGGTGCCCCTTATTCCATAATTATTAGGGCGGGAGATGTTTCCTGAGGCATCGGTTCCTATAAAATTTCCGTTTACATCGCAGAATGCAGAATTATCGAACCTTATTCCATAGTTGTTACCTGAGATTACGTTAGCCGATGAAGAACTGTGCCCACCAACTGCTATTGCATAGCAATTAACGAGTTCAATTCCATGTCCATAAGTACCGCTTGCTACATTTTGCGATGTATCAACACCGATAAGGTTGGAAATAATAACAACGTGGTCGGTTGAAAAAACATAAATGCTCGCTTGAGTGCATTTGTAAATAACATTGCCTTTGTTTACGGCACCAATTTTTGCATAAGGATAATTAACAGTTATTCCCTGAACAAAGTTATTGATGAAAAAACCATAGATCTCGCATGAGTCTGCTTCTATATCGAAAGCTTCGGTTAATGAAACACTGTTAGTGAGTTGAATTTTTGTATAAGAAGATCCGAAGTATGCTCCTTTATTCTGTGTTGAAGCATCAATAATTACCTTGTCTTCGAGTGCAGGAAGATGTGAGCCAAGTGTAATTGTTCTGCTCGATACGGCACCATCAGGGATATTAAATGTAATGGTATCAGTACCAAGATGATTGTTCGCATCATTAATAGCTGATCTAAGAGAGCCCAATCCATTGCTTAAATTATTAAGCACAACATAGGTATTGGCCCTTGAATGAGTGATTAAAAAGAAGGCGCAAATAAATAACAGTAGATTTTTTTTCATATTCCGTTAAATAATTTAAAATCAGTTTTGGTCCACAATAATTTTTTTAAAAACTATCCCTAAATCTGTTTCGAGTTTAATAAAATAAATCCCCGAATTGATTTTTGGCAAGTTGTACATCGTTGCCCCGTTTTTCTCAGTGCCGAAAGTACTAAGTTCAATTTCTTCGCCAATAGCATTCATAAGTTTTACAGGGATCTTTAAATTATTTAGTGGCAGATCTGTGATAAAAATAACATCGTTTGCAGGATTAGGATAAATTGAAATTGAAGATAAATAATTTTCCACTTCACTAATCCCTGTAACAATTTGAATTGTTTGGCAAAGAGTATCACTTTGGTTACAAGTGTAATCATTCACCGTCAAACAAACTTCATAGTCACCAAAATTATTATAGGTGTGTGATGGATTCAGCAGCGTGCTGAAAGTGCCGTCTCCAAAAGCCCATTCAACTGCAAAATCTGCATTGAATGAAGATGTGTTTATAAAATCCGCATTGAGCCCGCTGTTTTGCCAGGTAAAATAGGCAATAGCTCCTGCGAGAATATTAATTATATGCGATACACTATCACTACAACCATAGATATCAGTCGCTGTAAGAATAACTTTATAGTCACCTGATGCTGTAAATAGGTGGGTAGCATTTTGTTCTATACTTGTTGTTCCATCACCAAATTCCCAGAACCAGGAACCTAAAGTATCATTAACTGCTACTGTAGAAAGATCGGTAAACTCAATTGGAGTTGTTGCACATGAGCCCGACGTTGCAGAAAACTCGGCTTGCGGGAAAGCATGAACAGTTACAATATCTGTATACGTGGATGAACAGTTATTATTATTTACAACTTGTAGGATTACAGGGTAATCTCCAATTGCCGGATAGGTGTGAACAAAGTCGGTGAATGTTGAAGTTGAACCATCACCCAAATCCCAATACCAGGATACAATATATGAGGACCCATAATTTATAGATGCATCACTAAAACTTGCAGGTGCATTTGGGCAAATATCAAGCGTAGCAGAATACAAAGCGGTAACTCCGTCTAATATGGTAAGAGTTGATGTGTCACTGTCACTACATCCATTATTATTTGTTGTGATAAGAATTATGGTATATACACCGCCGGTAATGTAGGACACAGAAGGGTTTTGCAATGCAGATGTTTGCCCGTCACCAAACGACCAATTCCATGAGGTAACCACACTGCCCGGAACAGTAATAGTTTGATCGGTAAAATAAATATTTTCTTTGGAGCACACTTTATCATCAGAGATGAGGAAAGAGGTATAAATACAAGCAGCATTTAATGAATCTTTGCATTCAGCAAACTCCGAAGTATTACCAAGCGCATCATTTGCTGTAGCTGTTACTTTACCATATACAGGCAGACTAAAAGTAAATACCCCATAGTCATTAGCTTCTGCAGTAGCCAGGTATAGCGCCCCTTCGCAGGTGTTGCATGAATCTGCTGTATACAAATCAATTTTTGCATGTGGTAACGAAAGACCTGAAATAAAATTTGAAGATACAATCACAATGGTAGGGGTAGGCGTTCCCTGATTCCCGCCTCCGGTATGTATACCACCGTTCCCCGACGTTTGCCCGTTGCAGAACATTCTGTTACCGCGGGCAGAGCATTTTTTTACGCCCGGGTTCTCAAAATAAATTCCTTCTTCCCCATTGTACGCAATTACATTTCCTTCTCCTTCATTCAAACCACCAACATTGTTGCCGTCAGCAAATTCTCTGAAATAAATTGCCGGTCCTCCATTACCCAAAGGCATTGTGCCGGTTACATCAGAACCAATGTAATTCCCAAAAATGTTGGTTGAATAAACTGCAAGATCGAGTCCGCGGCCTGCATTTCCCGAAATCACATTTAAATACTTTGCAGAGTCTCCTCCAATGGTAAGATTATTTGCAGTTTCATCGGCAAGTATTCCGGTATTGTTTGCAATTGCTAATGCACCGTTAAGATCAGTTCCAATATAATTTCCTTGAATGGTAATAAACTTACTGTCACCTGTAATTTTAATTCCAATGTAATTTCCCGAAATCACATTCCTGCTATTCTGCTGTTTGCCACCAATGGTAATTTTCTTAGTGCCGTTGTCTAATTGTATACCCGTTGCATTGGGGCTGGTACCAACAGATGCAGAAGTGTCAACACCTATAAAAGCGCCTACGATTGAACCTTCCACAGCACCCGAAACTTTAATGCAAAAGTCCTTACAGTCCGAAACAACGTTGCCATTGTTCACTTTACCAAAAGTGAATTCATCAGCAAGTAGTTTTACGCCACTGGCAAAATGACTGATCCACAATCCATAAATTTCACATTTGGGTGCATCAATCACGAGTCCTGCACTTACGTAGGTTAGCTTTCCGGTAATCTGAATTTTTGAGGTAGAAAGTCCAAACGAATTGCCCAATGGTTGTGTAGTAGCATCAATAACAGTTTCATCAGCAACATTTGGCAAAACCGAATCTGAAGGAATTGAAATAGTTCTGCCTTCAACAGAACTTGAAGTAATGCTAAAGTAAATTGAATCTCTTCCAATATGAGTATTGGCAAGTGTTATTGCGTTTCCTAACGAGCCATTACCACTTGCAAAGTTTGAAGTAACATAATAAATATTGGCTTGTGTTGCTCCAATACATAAGCAACATAAAATTGCTGATAAGCAGATCTTTTTCATAAATTAATTAAAATGGTGTTAAAAAAAGTTACAAACGGATACGACGTTGCGATTAATAAAATACAAAGTTACGCTAAATGATAGCTGCATAAATAAGATTTTTGGACAACAATAAAAAATAATCTTTAACATAGGCGGGCGTGCCCCATTGCTTCTTGCTCCAATCTTTTTTCAGTTTGCAGTCATGTTCAGTTTATCGAAGCATCGTTAGCACTGCAACCTTTCCAAGAGCAAGAAGCAAAGGGTCGGGCTTTCCTCTGCAATCTTTTTGCGAAAAGCAAAAAGGATTTCCGCTACAATCCCTCACGCGGCTGACGCATTCACTCATTTGACGTCAAAAAAATTTATATACGGAGAAGCAACCTTTTGGCGGGTCTGCCACCACAAAACTTGATTTGAAAAACTAAACTTCCATTAACCACAAAACTGCCTTTGGAATACGAAACCCCGCCTTTTGGGTAGGTGCTGTTAGGCGTATGTGCTTTGTTTCTATTGTCCACTTACTAATAATTGATTTATTAATCTATTAGTCAGCAAAGAATGGAGCAGCAAAAGGATTGTCTACAAGCCAAAGCCAAATTCCATCAGCACTTTTCCGCATCATATTAGCAGAAGCACCTTGCATTTTGATTGGATTGCCTTGTGGGTCTGTTGCTGTCATAGTCCATTTGTCTAACCAATACATCATATCATTTCCGACTGGAGCATTTTTATGCTCATAAACTTTAATGTCTGCTTTCATATTGCAAAGATTAGCAACTACCTTTTCTATGTTGGTAAATCCACTAATTGTGTTCCCCTCCTTGCCGATATAAATTGCCTCAGGGTCAAAGCAGGTCATTGCATTTTTCAAATCTCCATTGCGAACGCAA
>JAJAYG010000052.1 GCA_026786335.1 Chitinophagales bacterium
GAATCACAGAGGAAGAAAATCTTTACAGTTAAACTGATAGTAAAAATCTTTCTGTGTTCTGTTTGCCATGCAATCAAAAAATGTATGTTGCTAACCAAATAATGCATACTAAGATTCCGCCGGTAAATAACCATGCTGCCAGCTCTTCAGAGCAATTAAAAAGAAAATAATTGAAGCGATTGTTTTTCATAAAATATTTTTTTGATGATGCAAAGATGGCATTCTCGAATGCCCCTTCGCATCCCTGAATTCAGGGATTTTTAGTATCCCTGAATTCAGGGATGGAAAGATGATGTAAGAATGAAACCGTGAGGTAAATGTGAAGAAACGTTTGCTTTAACTCAAGCATTGCCAAGATATTTCATTTCAATAATAAGGATTGAAAAGAATATTTTATTGAAACAGTATTAAGCTTAACGCTAAATCAATTTCATGTTTATCGCATAACGAATAAGTCCGGCAGTATTTTTTACACCGGCTTTTATGTGCATATTTTTTCGGTGCGATTCTACGGTGTGATGGCTGATGAAAAGGCGCTCTGCAATTTCGGCTGAGCTGAGTTCTTCGGTAAGCAGTTTTAGAATTTCCATTTCGCGTTTACTAAAAGATTGTATTTCGGGTAATGAAGATTTGTTGCGCATGCCCTGCACAATTTCTTTAGTTACTTCTTCACCAAAATACTCACCTCCTTCATACACGGTGCGTATGGCTGTGTACAATTCATCGGCTCCTGTATTTTTTAGAATGTACCCCGATATTCCCAATGCAATCAGTTGAATAATAAATTCCTTTTGCTTGTGCATGGTTACCATCAGAATTTTTACATCGGGGAATTTTTTCCGAATCTCCTTTGCGGCATCAATGCCATCCATACCCGGCATGTTAGTGTCGAGAAGAATCACATCTGCATTTACTTTTTCAAGTAATTCAAGTGCGGCTTCACCCGAAAGTGCTTCACCAACTACTTCGATGTTTTCGAAAGATTGAATGATCAGTTTCAATCCGGCAATAAACATCTGATGATCATCTGCAATAATTATTTTAATCATGTTTTAGAATTTAATGGTACTTCGATGTTTACGGTGCATCCGTTGCCGGGTGATGAATCAAAAAATACGCTTCCATGAATTTGATTCACCACGATCTAATATTCTTCATTCCAATTCCTTCGAATGCTTTTGCTGTATCAAAACCAACACCGTCATCTTCTACCAACAATAACAAGTGTGTTTCAAAACGGCTGAGGTGAATATTGATTTCATTGGCTCGGGCATGTTTAAGAATGTTGGTAATAAGCTCCTGTGTGATCCGGTAAAATGAAATTTCAATCCTTGAATCAACCCGCTCTTCAAATCCTGCAGAAAAAAAGTTTACTTTAACATTGCCAGCGCTTCCAATGCTGTCACATAAATCTTTTAACGCCGGAACAATTCCGAATTTAATGAGCACACCCGAAGCGAGATCATGCGAAACACGCCGCACTTCCTTTACCACATCATCCAACATTTGCTTTACAAATAAAATTTGATTTTGTGTTTGCGATAATTCAGTATGCGATTTAATAAAACTTTCTAAATGCAATTTGATTGCTGCAAGCGAGCCGCCAACACGATCATGTAAATCTGCCGCAATGCGCTTGCGTTCTTTTTCCTGACCATCCATCATTGCATTCAATGATTTTATCTCCTGCATGTTAAGCACAGCAGTGAGTTGATTTTGTGCCGATGTTTTTTCCCCTTCAAGAATTTTGTTTTCGCTTTGCAGTGCTTCTACTTTATTACTTATTTGCTGATTGCGCAATTGTGTGGCTGCCTCTACCGAATTTATTTCATCTCTTAATGCAACAGCATTTCTAAATTCATAGAGCGCTTCTTTTAAATTATCAGTGGCTTCGTATCCAGTACTCAACAATCGCGAGATGTTGCTGAGCACGGGTTTCTCTTGTGTTTTAGATGCAATTTGTTTTGCTTCATTCAGCAGTGCGATTGCAGCAGCCGGTTCACCCGCTTTTAATTTTTCTTCGGCAATGCTGCAAAGAAAAATAGTGATCAAACTCTTATCGCCTGTTTCACCTGCAATTTTTTTTCCTTCCTCAAATAAAGCAACTGCATCCGCTGAATCTCCTGTGGTTGATTTCGCTTTACCAAGATGAAGAAAACATTGTGCAACACCGGCAGGGTTGTTTTGCTTTTGATAAAAACTTTTTGCCGAATAAAAATTTTCTATGGCTTCAGGTAACTTGTTCTCCATTGAAAGTATAACTCCCAATTCCAATAAACCTTTGCTGAGCAGCACATCTGATTTAAGTTCTTCACCAATAAGCAAGCTCTCTTTTAAAAGTAATTCGGCATCTGTATAATTTCCTGTTTCGCGGTGTATGGCTGCCATGCTGATCATTACATTAGCTGTACCATACCGGTCGTGCGATTCTTTTTTTATTTCGAGTGAAGATAAAAAGTGGTCGAGCGCTTTTGTGTAATCACCCAGCCGCAAATAAATAAGCCCTATGTTATTTAATACATTGCTGATTCCCCACTGGTCACCTGCTTCGAGAAACACACGGTAAGCATTATCAAAATAGATGAATGCCTTTTCGTATTCCGAAAGATTAAAGTTTACCAACCCCATGCAAAAAAAGCTGCGTGCTTTTCCATTTGAAAAATTTATTTCTACCGAAGTATCAAGTGCCTGCTGTGCATACTGCAGCGAAACTACCGGATTCGAATAGCGAAGTTCCATTGCAATATCAATCAACAAACTGCATTGCTGCTTTGGTGATCGCGAAGCCGAAATTTTATTTTCAAGTTTCTTTATTTTTTCTTCACTCGTAAAATTCATTTGCAACAAGTTGAGATTATAGGCAGTTCTAAAAATTGTCCACTCCCTCTCCTAAAATATTCTTCTTCCAATATTCTTCTCC
>JAJAYG010000053.1 GCA_026786335.1 Chitinophagales bacterium
CGCAAAAAATTTACAGTATGGAAAATGAGAAGAGAACAGATGTTAATTCATTGGGTGAATTCGGGTTGATTAAACATCTCACTCAAAATATTAAGTTAGAAAACACCTCTAGTAAATTGGGAGTGGGTGATGATGCTGCAGTGGTAGAATATGAAAGCGGAATGCAAACTGTGATTACTACCGATCTGCTGATCGAGGGAATCCACTTCGACTTAATGTATGTTCCCCTTAAACATTTGGGATACAAAGCAGTGATTGTAAACCTCTCTGATGTGTATGCGATGAATGCAACGCCGAAACAAATCACCATTTCAATTGCTATCTCTAATCGCTTTTCTGTTGAAGCATTGGATGAACTGTATGAAGGAATTTTAATCGCTTGTAAAAAATACAATGTTGATTTGGTTGGTGGCGATACTACTTCATCGGCAAAAGGATTAATCATAAGCGTTACTGCAATTGGTGAA
The DNA here is from genome assembly GCA_026786335.1 of Chitinophagales bacterium. Classification (GTDB taxonomy): domain Bacteria; phylum Bacteroidota; class Bacteroidia; order Chitinophagales; family UBA10324; genus JAJAYG01. Next base: position 468 of record JAJAYG010000053.1, read on the forward strand.
GCCAATGAAAATGATATTGTGAAAAGAAGCACAGCAAAAGAAAATGATTTGTTGTGTGTGAGCGGCGATCTTGGCGGAAGCTATCTCGGTCTTCAAATTCTGGAAAGAGAAAAAAGAGTTTTTCTTGATACTCCCGGCATTCAACCCGACTTGGAAAATCAAACCTATATAGTTGGCCGACAGTTAAAGCCCGAAGCAAGAAGAGACATAGTTCAACTGCTGAAAGAATTAAATGTAAAACCAACTTCAATGATTGACATCAGCGATGGTTTATCATCTGAGATTCTGCACTTGTGTGAGGCATCGAAAGTGGGATGTCAGTTGTTCGAAGAAAAAATTCCCATCGCCGAAGAAACATACAATCAGGCATTAAAATTTAATCTCGATCCAACCACCTGCGCACTCAACGGCGGCGAAGATTATGAGTTGCTTTTTACCATTGCGCAAACTGATTTTGAAAAAATCAGGAATAACCCCGACATCTCTGTGATCGGTCATATGACAGCCAGTGAAAAAGGCGCCATCTTAATTACCAAGGGAAATAACATTCACCCGCTTACTGCACAGGGTTGGAATGCATTTTCGGGCAATTGATTTTCGTATACTTTTGCTTCTATGAAAATATTTATACCTCTTATTTTTCTTTTCATTTCAATTGAAGCATTTACTCAACCACAACCTGCAATAGAATGGAATCGCGCTTATGGCGGAACGTTGCAGGATGTTGGCTACGGCATCTCTGCTGACATTGATGGTGGCTATTTAGTAGCCGGCTGCGATGGCTCAATTGATGGTGATCTTCTCGAAGTACTGCATGGCGGATATTGTGATTACTGGGTGCTCAAATTATTTTCTAATGGTTCAATTCAATATAAAAGATTGCTTGATGGAACCGGTGCTGATGTTGCAAAAAATATTTACCAAACACCTGATGGCGGCTACATTGTAGGAGGCGGATCCAATTCACCCGATCTTGCTTTTTCCGGCGGCGGCACTCACGGTGATTTTGATTTCGGAATTTTTAAACTAAGTGCCGACTCACTTAAAAAAGTTTGGGTCAAATGTTATGGCGGCAGTGGCTACGAAGATTTTGGAGCGCTCAGCATTACTTCAGATCAGGGTTACATTATGTGTGGCGGCACTTCTTCAACCAATGGTGATGTTACAGGCAATCACGGCTCAAGTGATTATTGGGTAGTAAAGACAGATGCTTCGGGAAACATTCAATGGCAAAAATGCTACGGCGGCACCGGTTACGATAAAGCAAGTTCTGTTAAACAAACAGCTGATGGCGGATTTATTATTATTGGTTTTACTCAATCAAATGATGGCGATGTTCACGGAAATCATTTTGACCCTGTAGCAGGTGCTTATGATTATGATGGTTTCATTGTTAAAACAAATTCAAATGGCGATACACTGTGGACTCGCTGCTTCGGCGGAACCTTACAAGATGCATTTACCAAAGTAATTCAACTGAGTGATGGAACTTATATGATGGCTGGTTACGCAACATCTTATGATGGCGATGTGAGTACACCTTTTACTGATAGTCTTGAAAACGGTTGGTTAGTAAAATTAGACGCCAATGGAAATTTACTCTGGTCAAAAACTTTTGGTGGAACTAATGATGATGATTTTTCTTCACTCGTGCAGGATGCTGCAGGAGGCATTGTTATTTCGGGTTACTCGCAATCGAATGATGGTACGGTGTCAATCAATCAGGGCGGATGGGATGCCTGGCTCATGAGAGTTGATGCTGATGGTGAAATCATCTGGGATACAACCTATGGCGGAAAAAAATCTGATATCTTCTATGATCTCACTAATACGCTCGACAATGGAATAGCAGCCGTCGGCTATAGTTATTCAGATGACGGCGATGTAAACAACCATTGGGGAAATTCATACTATGCAGATTATTGGGTATTAAAAACAACTGATATTGTTGGAATTGCCGAAGTAAAGAATTCTACTCTTAATATTTTCCCATCACCTGCTCACGACTTTATTGAAGCAGCCGGTTTTGGAAAGGAAATGAATGGTGAGAAAATTGACATACTTTCTTTGGATGGAAGAAAATTATTAGAACAAAAAATTTCATCTCAAAAAAATACAATCATAAATATTTCATCATTGCCACCTGGGTTTTATTTAGCACAAGTTAATGGCTCGGGAGAA
>JAJAYG010000054.1 GCA_026786335.1 Chitinophagales bacterium
AACAGCGGTGGTTATGTATGGGGAATATGTAATGGATTTCAGATTTTGTGTGAAGCAGGCTTGTTGCCCGGCGCATTGCTTCGAAACTCAAACCAGCAATTTGTTTGCAAAAATGTTTTTATGGCACCGGTAACATCGGCAACTGCGCTAACTTATTATCTCGATAAAGACAAGTCTTACAAAATTCCGATTGCACATGCCGAAGGCAGATATTATGCAGATGAAAAAACCCTGCAACAGTTAGAAGCTAATCAACAGATAATTTTTAAGTATTGCGATCAGTCGGGCGAAATTAACGATGCGGGAAATCCAAACGGTTCAACCATGAATATTGCAGGCATCTGCAATGCATCCAGAAATGTTTTCGGGTTAATGCCACATCCCGAAAGATGTGCAGAAGAGATACTCGGCAATACAGACGGCCGCGCACTTTTCGATTCATTTATTAAATCGGTAATGCATCAGGAAGTTGATGTGATGGATGATTTACTGAGGTAACTAATTGAAATTGGATTTTATTTCTCTCAGTCACAACCACTACATTTGCTTAATCATTTTTTTTAGGAATGAAGAAACTTTCAATTCTCTTATTAATCTTTTTCAACTTAGCTGCTCAAGCTCAGTTTGTAAATAATCATGTGAAGTGGATATTCTCGTCAAAGCAGATTTCTGATGATGAATATGATTTAATACTCAATGCAAAAATTGATACCGGCTTTCATTTATATTCTCAATTTATTGCCGATGGTGGCCCCATACCAACTTCATTCACATTTGAAAAATCTTCTGATTATAAGTTGGAAGGAAAAGTTAAAGAAACAGGAAAGAGGTACGAAGCAATTGAACCACTTTTCGAAAATATGAAGTTGATCTGGTTCACAGATAAAGCAACATTTACACAGAGAATAAAATTGTTGAAACCCGAAGTTGTGGTAAAAGGAAGCATGACTTTTATGACGTGCGATGACAAAATGTGCGATCCGCCAACCGATGTATTGTTGGAATGGAAGGTAAAAGGAACGGTAAAAAAAACAGACAGTGATTCAACTAAGTCTTCGGTTACTGCCGTTGATACTTCAACTAAAGCAGAAAATAATATTGGTATTATTGATTCGTCAAATGTTACATCTAATTCTCAAATAAGTTCTAATCAGGACTTTTCAGTAAACAAAGATGATGTTAGAAATCAATCCTATTGGTCAACATTTGTACAGGGATTTTTAACAGGATTGCTCGCCTTGTTTTTCCCCTGTGTATGGCCTGTTATACCTCTTACTGTAAGTTTTTTCTTGAAGAAAAATTCTAACAAACATGTGGGTAGAATTAATGCATTGATTTATACACTTTCAATTATCTCGATTTTTGTAGTTCTTGGAGTATTGGTTTCATTGCTTACCAATGGTCAAAAATTGAATGAACTTTCTACCGGTTGGTTTTTTAACCTGTTATTCTTTGTATTATTTTTTCTTTTTGGATTATCATTTCTTGGTGTATTTGAAATCACTTTGCCTGCCTCATGGATAAATAAATCAGAAACATTGAGTGATAAGGGTGGGCTTGTAGGCATTTTTTTTATGGCATTTACACTTGTACTGGTTTCGTTTTCATGCACCCTTCCATTTATCGCAAACCTTATTTCCATAGTTACAGATGAAGGCGAATTTATTAAACCATTAATTGGTTTCGCTGCATTCGGGCTTGCGCTTGGTTTGCCATTCGGGCTTTTTGCATGGTTTCCTACAGGGCTAAAAAAACTTCCTAAATCGGGCCACTGGATGCATGTATTAAAAGTTACTTTCGGATTGCTTGAAATTGCTTTGAGCATGATCTACTTATCAAAGGTTGACATGGCATATCATTGGGGATTATTGTCACGTGATATTTTTCTTGCACTTTGGATTGTGATTTTTGCAGTGCTCGGTTTATACCTCCTTGGTAAAATAAGAATAACAGCAGAAGATGATGACAAACATATTTCAGTTCCAAGATTATTATTTGCCTTGTTTTCACTTGCTTTTGCATTTTACATGATGCCTGGCTTATGGGGTTCGCCCCTCAAACCATTAAGTGGGTTTCTACCAAATTACTCTGAGTTTTCTTTGTTGAACACCGAGCAAGGTGGAAAAGAATTAAACACCACAACTATTAAAAAATATCAAAACCTGTTTGAAGCACCACTTGGACTTGATCTTTATTTTGATTTTGATGAAGCTCTGGCAAAAGCAAAAAAAGAGAATAAGCCTTTGTTTGTTGACTTTACCGGTTGGGGTTGTGTAAATTGCCGTAAGATGGAAAAATCAGTTTGGCCTAATCCCCAAGTATTAAAACTTTTGAAAGAAGATTATATTACTGCTTCTTTATATATCGATGATAAAACAACATTACCCCAAAATGAACATTATTTTTCTAAAGCATTAAACAAAGAAGTAAAAACTTTAGGCGATAGAAACTTTGACATTCAATATGCAAATTATAAAATAGGTGCACAGCCTTATTATGTATTGCTCGATGTAAATGGAAATCTGCTGACGCAACCACGTGGTTATACTTCAGATATTCAAACTTATGTTTCTTTTTTAAAAGAAGGGCTCACAGAGTTTAACAAGAGGCAAATTGCAGTTGTAAGTCATTGACCTTCTTTATTCATAATTTAAAATTTTAAATGAACTATTTGCTTCACAGCATTTTTTTTTGATTGAATACAACCATTGAATATATTAGACCGTCTTCTGTCAAGTAAACATAATTAAGTGTATTAGTAATTAACAACTCATTTTGTTTTTAAATAACCTTAGTTACATTTAACGCGTTAATCTTTTATTAAACAACCAAATCTCAAAACCTATGAAACAAACTGTCCGCACTTTTGCCGCGATGGTTGCTATCATTTTTTGTTGGCAATTAACGATGGCACAAACCCGCTCTGTTAGAGGTACGGTAAAAGACAATAATTGAGAAGCCGTAATTGGTGCATCTGTTATTGCAAAAGGTACCACAACAGGTACTTATTCTGATGAAAATGGAAATTACTCATTAAGTGCACCATCAAGCACAACCACGCTAATCTTCAATTATCTTGGATTCAAAACCATTGAAGTTGCTATTGGAGCAAATAATGTGGTTAACGTATCTCTTGAAGAAGACGTTCTTGGATTGGATGAAGTAGTAGTAACTGCATTGGGTGTTTCTTCTGAAAAAAAGAAACATGCTTATGCTGTTCAAGATGTAAGCGGTGACCAAATCACAGCTGCAGGTAACAACAATACCATGTCAGCTTTATCGGGCAAGGTTGCAGGTCTGCAAGTAATCACTGCTTCGGGTGCGCCAGGTGCTTCTGTTTATCTTGAACTTCGTGGTGCTACATCTATTACAGGTGATAATCAGCCCTTATTTGTTGTGGATGGTGTACCTATTGATAACTCTTACAATTTATCAGGAACTCCTGACCAAGGTTCCAATAATCTCCTTCAAAGCGTTGATAATTCAAACAGAGCAGTTGATATTAATCCTGATGATATTGCTGCAATCACAGTTTTAAAAGGACCTGCTGCAACTGCACTTTATGGAATACGTGCTGCGCATGGTGCTATTATTATTACAAGCAAAAAAGGTGGATCTGCTGGTTCCGGAAGAGGTATACATGCTACTTATAGCAGTAACCTAACTTGGGAAACAGTAAACAAAACACCAGATTTACAAAACCAGTTTGTTAAAGGTTCCACCGGTGCAATCAGAAATTATGAAAGTAGTTCTTCAGGTTCATGGGGACCAAGCATTAATGATGCTAACGGAACCCTACAACTTTACTGGGACCCTGAACAAACAACTGATTTCAACCAATATGGTCAACTTGTTCAAACAACAAGCCCAGATACTTTTGGCCATTCACTAATTCCGTTTACACCTTATGATAATGTTGACCAATTCTTTAGAACAGGTCATACATTTGAAAATAACATTTCATTATCAGGTGGTGGTGACAATGGAGGATTCAGAATTTCATTTGGATCATTAAGACAAGATGGTATTGTTCCTTTAGCAGATTTTAACAGATATACAGCAAAACTTGCCGGCGAAACCCGCATTTCTTCAAAATTCAGTATCGCAGGCTCTGTTACCTATATCAACTCAGGTGGAACCCGTACTCAAACAGGATCAAATCTTTCGGGATTAATGTTGGATCTTTTACGCACTCCAATATCATTTGATAATTCAAATGGAAAGGATGATCCAATTGATCCTTCAGCTTATATTTTTGCTGATGGCACTCAACGTAACTATCGAGGCGGCGTTGGTTATGATAATCCATATTGGACGATCAACCAAAACCCATTTCAAGATGATGTGAATCGTGTTTATGGATTTGGAGAAGTAAATTATTCACCATGGTCATGGTTAAGAATAACAGAAAGACTTGGTAATGATTTCTACTCAGATCGACGCACGCAGCAATTTGCAATTAATTCACGCGCATATACAGCTGGTCAGATTTTTTTACAAGACTATTTTTATCGCCATGTGAATAACGATATTTTCGCAACTGCGACTAAAGATTTCTCTGATATGTTTACCTCTTCACTTACTCTTGGAAGCAATCTTTATAGTCGCACAACAGAACAGAACTATGTACAAGGCGACAACTTAACCGTTCCTGATTTCTACAATATTTCTAACGCAGCAAATGTGCTAAGTAGAAATTATGTTGAAAATTACAGAACAATGGCAGTATATGGTTCATTGGATTTAGGAATTGCAAATCAACTATATCTTACATTAACCGGAAGAAATGAACAATCTTCGACACTTCCCGAAAGTGATAATGCATTCTTTTATCCATCAGCTTCTGCATCATGGGTATTTACTGAGCCACTTGGTTTAAGCAATAGTAAAATCCTACCTTATGGAAAAATTCGTGCTTCATGGGCGCAGGTAGGTAGTGATGCCCCAACCTATGCACTTCAAAACTATTACGCACAAACAACTGCAGCTGATGGTTGGACAAGTGGTATTTCTTTTCCTTTTCCTGATAGAGATGGAACTTCAACCACTGCCTATAGCACATCAGCTACCCTGGGGAACCCCAATTTAAAACCTGAACAGGTTACATCATGGGAAGTAGGAGTTGACTTACGTTTTTTAAATAACAGAATAGGATTGGATGTTACATACTATGATTCAAAATCAACTGATCAAATTGTTCCGGCACCAATTGCAGGATCTACAGGTTTCCAGCAACAATATCTTAATACCGGATCAATTGAAAATAAAGGATGGGAGGTTGCTTTAAATCTTACCCCGGTTAAAACAAAAGATTGGAGATGGGATATTGGTTTAAATTGGAGCAAGAACAAATCTGAAGTATTATCTCTTGCTAATGGAGTTGATGTTTTATTCTTAGGTGGCTTTGAAGGATCAGCAATTTATGCAGTTGTAGGTGAGCAGTATGGTTCAATTTATGGCGGTCGCTGGTTACGCGATGGAGATGGAAATATTCTGATTGATGATGCTGGTTATCCTGTTCAGGATGATCAGGTAGGTGTAATTGGAGATATCAATCCAGATTGGATTGCGGGTTTAAACACAACTGTATCTTGGAAAGGAATCTCAGTATACGCCTTACTTGATATTCGTCAAGGTGGTGATATTTGGAATGGAACAAAAGGAGCTTTAACCTTCTTCGGCAGATCAGACCTTACCTCAAATCGTGGTGATTCAACAATCTTCCAAGGGTATAACTACACCACAGATGCTGATGGTAATATTGTTACCGAAGCTCCAAACGCTACTTATGCCTTGCTTGATCAATCTTGGTATCAGGGTTTAGGAAGTGGTTTTAATGGTCCTGCAGAACAATTCGTAGAAGATGGATCATACATTAAATTGAAAGAGCTCTCAATTACCTATTCAATTAATCCAAAAGCGCTTTCAAAAACTCCAATCTACGGACTTGATATTTCTTTTATTGGTCGTAACTTGTGGTTAAACACAGATTATACAGGTGTTGATCCTGAAACAAGTTTGACTGGTGCAAATAATAGTCAGGGAATGGATTATTTTAATATGCCTGGCACCCGCAGTTACGGTGTTAGTCTAAAATTAACTTTGTAATTTGTTAACTCAATAAAAATCTTAAAAGATGAAACAGATAAAATTAATCAGTTTAATGGCGATCGTGATCTTAATGATCACCAGCAAATCCTGTAAAAAAGGGTTTTTAGATGGGGT
>JAJAYG010000055.1 GCA_026786335.1 Chitinophagales bacterium
ACCGAAGCACGCTTGATTTCTCCAATGATTCATTGAAGGCAGCAGAGAAAGGTTTGCAGCGATTGATGAGTGCGAATGAAACACTCAGCAAAATTTCTTTTACTGAAATCGAAAATGATTTTGTTGCAGAGGAAGATGCAAAAGTTCGTGAGTTATGTAACTCCACTATTGAGTTTATGAATGATGATTTGAATACTGCAATGGCTTTAGCTTCATTATTCGAATTGGCTACAAAAATTTTCTCATGGCAAAATGAGCAACTGAAAATCTCCACCATCAAAAAAGAAACTTTCGATTTGGTGAAGAAAACTTTTTCGGATTTTGTAAATGAAATCTTTGGGTTGAAAAATGAAAAAGCTACTGATGATTCAAAGATGAATGAGGTAATGCAACTGATGATTGCTCTGCGTAAAGAAGCAAGAGAGAAAAAAGATTTTTCTACATCAGATAAAATTCGGGATGAACTTTTGAAAGCGGGGATTCAATTGAAGGATGGGAAGGAAGGAACAACCTGGGAATAAAATTGAAATGAAAAATCTTTTACTTTATTACCATTTTACTACATAACCTTCTTCACCCATAATGTAGATGGCAGAATTACCTGCGAGCGTTCTATATAATCCGGCCATTTTTGGAAAGTTAATATCCTTATTATCATAAGTGCGGATCCATGTTATTCCACCGTCGGATGTGAAAGCGCTTTCCGAGAATGAAGCAATCGCAAAACCTTCCTCTTCATTTTTGAATCGAATATCAATAAATGATTCTCCTTCACCGATTACATCATGGTTAAGATAAACAGTTGACCACTTTTGCCCACCATCTTCAGTTCTAAGAATTACGGGTTCCTTCGCTGCGCCAACCTGATCATAATATCCCGCAGCAAAACCAATGTTTTCATTTGTGAACCAAACTGTTGTTAGGGAGTAATTCTCTTCACTGAAAACCCCACTCCATGTTAGCCCGCCATCTGTTGTTCTCCATAAAGTGGTTGTATCCCCCGATGCAACAGCTAACCGTTATAACTCTGGAGCAATTATAGACAATGAATCAAACCGTTTTTTTAGATGAGGGTATTTTTTATACGCGGCTTCTGGATCGATGGCGAATAATTCAAGTGCCGCGTGAATATCACTCTCGGGTTCTTGGAGCATTGACTTGGCGATTAATTGTAGTTCTTCTTCATTCATAAAGCAAAGATAACATGAATCAATGTTTCGACAAAATATATTGCATAAGTTTAAGGTTTAGAGCCGACGAGAAATGAACTACGAGCATATAAACTAAACTCTATTTTTAAAATTTATCGTTTACCATAAAAATAAAATTCTTCCAAAGAAATACCTTCTTCAAGATGGTCAAATAATGATTCAACCGGAACCCGAGTGCCTCTAAAAACTGGAGTGCCACCCAATGTTTCAGGATCAATTGTAATTATTTCAAAGCTCAATGATTCAGATTTACTTTTCAAAATTACAAATCATTCTTTTCTCACCCTTTAGTTATTCGAAAAGAAAATAAGTTTTCTAATTCAACACCCTCGAATCAAAATTAAACTTCTTAACTCCTCTCAATTTTACTTTCTTAAAATCTTTATGTGCAGGGTTCAAAATATAATTATGCTCTTCTGGAATTATTGATGAAGGAACTTTGAGTATTGCAGAAGTATTCGCACGAATCCATTCGTTTCCTAAATGCTGTGTGTGAATAAAGTTTTTCCTTTCTTTCCAATTCTTCATCAGTTTTTTTAAAAATATTTCATCGCACTTTAAATAATCAGGGATTTCAATCACCATTGTTTTAAAAATTCGAGAGTCTCCTTCGCCGCTTCTGTGAACAATATTTTCGAGGCATGCCAATGCTCGCGATGCTGAAGTGTAAATCACAAAATTCCCCTTTGAATTCCAGCGCGCTTCATTTCCCGAAGCAGTTAATTCTTTTGCCCATTTCTCATGCACGATGCGAAAAACTATCATAGGCAGTTATGCAAGATCGCCCCACTCAATGCGCTTGAGTTCAGCAATAATTAAATCAATGCCACCCGTAGTATTCATCATTTTTACAGGCTTCACATTTCCTAAACCATAAGAGGGTTTTTCGAGCCAGCGATGAAAAGATTCATCATCACCGAATACAATGATGCCTTTATTATGCAGCGCCATTAACTTTAGTACCTGCTCACTTTGCGCAGGATTTAATTTCTGCTTTGCTTCTTTGTAACGCATGAGTGACTTAAGTGATATATGAAACAAATCGGCAAGCTGTTCTTTCTTCAAATGAAACATCGAAGTCAAATCGAAAAATTTAGTTGCATGAATGCCCGCTGCTGCTTCATTTACCATTGAGAGTTCGTCTTCAAAAATCAAATATGGCTCGGGCGCTTTTGATTTTTTATTTTCTGTTTTCATATTCTATAAAACTTTTACAAGCCAAAGATAAGACATTTGACTTATGATTCAAGACATTTGGGGAATTTATTTTTTCAGTTCACAAACCATATTTATCAACTAAATAAATCAACGATGCCATTGCTGCAGCGCCTAATTCCAGTTCACGTTTATTTACATTTTCTATTACATCAGATGCTGCATGGTGATAATTAAAATAGCGCTGTGAATCGGGAGATAAACCACAGAGTACTTTACAATGTCCTGCAAGATGTCCAATGTCGGCACCATCACCACCGGGCCCGAGTTCATGAATATGATAAGGTTCAAAGAATGGTTTCCATGTTTGAATTTTTATGATTGCAAGTGAATCGCCGGTGAACCCAAAACCTTGAGGAATAAATCCACCGGCATCAGATTCTATTGCGAATAAATGTTTTTCATTTTTTGCTTTGGCTTCATCAGCATATTTTTTTCCGCCCTTACCGCCATTCT
>JAJAYG010000056.1 GCA_026786335.1 Chitinophagales bacterium
ATCTGATAAGCCACGTCATCAAGTGAACCACCGTAAGAGAATGCCCAATTTACATTTAGGTTTGTTGGTGAAGCGGGGCACACACAACTTTGCGATTGAACCATTGTTGTTTAAAGTAAAAAAATTATGCAAAGAGTTGTGATGGGGGTGTAAAGTTTTGTTTTCATTTTGAAAAAATATTTTCATTTTGAAAATTAGAAGTAAAACTAAATATAAGAAATGGACATGAGAAGAAATATTTTTTTCATCTTCGAGTAATCGGCTAACCAAAGTAAAATTTATTGAGTGATCACAGTTTTTGTTTCTTTGAAGTGAAATGAAATTCAAGCGCAGAAGAATAATCTGGTGGTTAATGATTTCCGTTATCGTTCCGGTGATTTTATTTTTTACTTTCAATTTATTATTTCCTCTCCATGTAAATATTCAATACTCAAAAATTATTACAGCAAGTGATGGCACTGTGCTGCATGCTTTCTTAAGCAGTGATGAGAAATGGAGAATGAAAACAGAGCTGAGCGAGATTACGCCACTGCTAAAAAAAACCATTATCGAAAAAGAGGACCGCTACTTCTATTGCCATCCGGGAATAAATCCTGTTTCTATCATTAGAGCGCTGTTTAATAATTTGGTACACGGAAAAAAAACTTCGGGTGCATCCACCATCACCATGCAGGTGGCGCGCATGTTTGATCGCAAGCCACGCACTTATGGAAATAAAATCATTGAAATGTTTCGCGCACTCCAACTGGAACTACATTACAGCAAAGATGAAATTCTGCAACTCTACCTGAATCTTGTTCCTTACAGCGGCAATATTGAAGGTGTTAAATCTGCTGCGCTCATTTATTTCGGGCAAACACCCGATTATTTATCGCTGGCTCAAATTGTTACACTCGCTATTATTCCCAATCGCCCTTCATCATTAGTGTTGGGAAAGAACAATGAGTTGATTGTGCAGGAAAGAAACAGGTGGCTGAAAAAATTTGATTCAGCAAAATTATTTCCGCATGAAGAAATTGAAGATGCGCTAAGCGAAAACCTTTCTGCAAAGCGACAAGCTGTTCCGCGATTGGCGCCACATATTTCAATTCGGCTGGCAAGGGAATTTCCTTCTCAAGCAATTATTCATTCCACCATTGATCGCAAGAAGCAGGAGAAAGTTGAGAACCTTGCTTTCAATTACATCAGAAGAATTCATTCAATGAACATTACCAATTGCGCAGTGATGGTATTGAATAATGAAACAGGAAATGTAGAAGCATACATTGGCTCTGCCGATTTTAACAATGCAGAAGACCGCGGACAAGTAGATGGTGTGCGCGCCATTCGTTCACCGGGCAGCACACTCAAACCATTTTTGTATGCGCTTGCTTTTGATAAAGGAATTGCAACGCCGAAGAGTGTGATCACAGATGTGCCTGCAAATTTTTCGGGGTATGCTCCTGTTAATTTTGATAAAAAATTTCGCGGCACAGTGACTATTGAAGAAGCACTTGCGAATTCATTGAATGTGCCTGCAGTAAAAACATTAGATGAAATTGGCGTGCAACAATTTGTTTCAGCATTAAAGCTTGCAGGGTTTTCTACTGTAGAAAAAAACGAAAAGCAATTAGGGCTTTCTGTAATTCTCGGTGGCTGTGGAGTTAAGTTGGAAGAATTGGTTCGGTTGTATTCATGTTTTGCAAATGAGGGGAAAGAAATAAATATTTTATTTGTGCAGAATGAAAATAATTTGGGTGTAACTCCACCGGAGTTAAAAAAAATCGAGCGGAGCGTAAGCGATGAATCTTCTTTAAGCTCTTTCGAAAGTACAGGGAGCAATGTGCGAGCGCAAGTCTCCCCTTCGGGTACTCGCCCGATTGGGTACGAGCGGGGATTTAGTGGGGCCGTTATTTCATATGCTTCTGCATTCATGACTTCACAAATTCTCACAGAGCATACGCGCCCCGATCTCCCTAACAATTATGAGAGCAGCATGCACCTTCCAAAAATTGCATGGAAAACAGGAACCAGTTATGGCCGCCGCGATGCATGGAGCATTGGCTACAACAAACAATTTACTGTTGGTGTTTGGGTAGGGAATTTTGACGGCACCGGCGTTCCAGAATTGACAGGTGCTGAGATTGCAACACCGCTGCTCTTCGATATTTTTAATTCCATCAGTTATAATTCAACAAGTGAATGGCTTAAGCAACCTAAGGATTGCGATTTCAGGTTGGTTTGTTCGGTGAGTGGTAAAGTACCCGAAGATTTTTGCAGCGATCAGGTGATTGATTATTACATCCCCGGAATTTCTTCTACTGCAAAATGCGATCACGAAAAAGAAATTTTTGTTTCGGCTGATTCTGCAATTTCTTATTGCAGAAACTGTTTGCCGCAGAGCGGGTTTAAGAAAAAATTGTATTCGAATCTGCAGCCCGAATTAATTTCATTTTACGAAGCAGAAAATATTCCGTACCAAAAAATTCCTGAACATAATCCTGCATGCACAAGAATTTATACTGCGAATGCGCCCATGATTACATCACCCACTGCCGGGCTTGCGTATATTTTTGAGAAAGATGGCGGCACACAATTGATGCTTACCTGCAATGCAGATAATGAAGTGAAGCAGGTGTATTGGTACATCAACGATCAGTTTTACCGTGCAGCAAGTGTGAGTGATAAAGTTTTTTTTACACCCAAAGAAGGCGAGGTAAAAATTTCATGTGCTGATGATAAAGGAAGAAATACGGATGTAAAAGTTAAGGTGTTTGTTTTGAAATGAATCTTGCCGGCAGTCAGTAGTTCGCGCTCATCGAGACCAATAAAGCATGTTGCGGAGATCAAACAGAAATTGCCATTTGCCACCTTAACATTTCCTTCCTAAATATTTTCTTCTACTTTTATTTCCATCAGCGATCTTAAAACTCAATTTCATTTCACAAAAAATTTATGCGGGAAAAACTGCTGCAGTTAGAAAAAATTTCGAGGCAACTCGATCCGCCATCCGGGAAACGTGATGAGGTGAGGAAAAAAATTATTGATTACTCAGAGAATTTTCTCAACCGCATTGAAAACATCAATGCATTTAATGTTCATGAAAATGCTGATGCAGGTTTGCTTACATTTCCCATCAATGAAGAACCCATTGATGTTTCGCTCGCTCTTTCATTATTAAAAAATCATGTTGATACACCGGGATTAAATCCTGCATCGGGTGGCCACCTTGGTTACATTCCCGGCGGGGGAATTTTTTACAGCGCACTCGGTGATTATCTCGCCGATGTTTTTAATCGTTATGCCGGCGTTTATTTTGGCGGACCCGGCGCAGTGCGCATGGAGAACATGCTCATCAAATGGGTGGCAAATGTAATGGGCTATCCTGAAGACGCAGGAGGAAATTTAACTTCGGGCGGAAGCATTGCAAATTTAATTGCCGTTGTGTGCGCACGTGATGCTTCAAAAATTAAAGCACGTGAATTTGAGAAAGCAGTCATCTACATGACCAAGCAGGTGCACCATTCAGTTGACAAAGCCATTCGCATTGCAGGGTTGAAAGAATGCATTGTGCGACATGTGCCGATGGATGAAAATTTTAAAATGAAAACCGGTGAGTTAGCAAACATGATCAAGGCAGATAAAATGAGCCGCCTGCATCCACTGATGATCATTGCTTCTGCAGGTACTACTGATACAGGCGCTGTTGATCCGTTAGATGAGATTGCAAAGATTGCGACGAAGCATGAACTGTGGTTTCATGTAGATGCAGCTTATGGCGGATTTTTTATTTTGACTGAAGAAGGAAAGCAAAAACTCAAAGGCATTGAGTTATCCGATTCACTCGCTGTTGATCCGCACAAAGGATTGTTTCTTCCTTATGGAACAGGTGTAGTTTTGGTGAAGGACAAAAACATTTTAAATCAATCACATTTTTATCAGGCGAATTACATGCAAGATTCAGTGAGTGCAAGTGATGAATTATCACCTGCAGATTTATCACCCGAGCTCACCAAACATTTTCGCGGCTTGCGAATGTGGCTGCCGTTGAAACTGCATGGAGTAAAACCATTTCGCGCCTGCCTCGAAGAAAAATTATTGCTGGCAAAATATTTTTATGCTGAAGTGAAGAAGATTGGTTTTTCAGTTGGACCACCGCCCGAACTTTCTGTTGTCACCTATCGCTATATTCCAAAGAGCGGCAACTCCGCCTCCTTCACTGATTTATCCACCAAAGTTTTAACGAAGGAGGAAGCTACGGCGGCCGAGAATGATTTCAATAAAAGATTGATTGAAGAAATACAAAAAGACGGAAGGGTTTTTATTTCCTCCACCATGATTGATGGAAAGTTTACGCTGCGCGCTGCCATACTCGCTCACCGCACGCATTTGAAAACGGTGGATACGCTGCTGGAGATGTTGGGGGAGAAGGTTAGGGTTTTGGAAGGGAAATACTTATAAAATTTTACCCTTGTATTTTGGAAGGATTTTGTCTTGCATCAAAAATGTCAGTGATTAATACTTAATCATTGGCAATACGATAAATCACTTTGTAATTACCTGATACAATTCGCCTGTGTTCTAAGAGAAGTTGTTTGAGATATTCTTCTTCGGCACCGGCATAAGGCATGGTTTCTAAAATTTGTATGTCATCGAGAATTTTGTTCGTGATTTTCTCTGCAATTCTCTCTGAAACGTTTTTCCTGTAATACTGAAAAATATCTTTAAGTCGCCGCTTTGCAGGATCGGTTAAGAGTACCTTTATGCTATTAATTTTCCGATTCGCTTCTCACATCAGATAAAGATGATAGTTGTCCGTTACCAATAGCTTTTTCAGATTCAAGCGCCCGCTCAATTAAATCAGCAACAGAAAATTTCAGGAAATTTTTTTTCGAATAAGGTATTGAGATTAATTATTTCCTGAATAGCAGAAAGTGTTTTCTCATCCTCAATGTTGCTGATTGCTGAGATTATTTTTTGTTTGGTTTCAGGGAAGTTCATGAAAATTATTTTTCAAAATTTAAGATTTCATTCTCAAATAATTTATCGCAATTTTTTTCTTGATAACCAATTCACCCTTCACATTCTATTTCTTCTAAATTTGTTTCCACCAATTCACGCAACATGAAACAAACATTACTTGCATTACTGTTTTCAATTTTCATTGCTCAAATTTCATTTGCACAGGAAGCAACTCCCAATGCTGGTTTTGAAAACTGGACCTTGAAATATAATTCATTCTATACGCCTGATGATTGGGATAATTTGAATTTACTCACCAGCATTCTTGGTTCACTCACCTGTATAAGAACAACAGAAGCGCACACTGGCTCTTATGCGTGTAAGCTCATTACACTAAAACTATCAGTTGGCGATACAGCAAATGGAATTATAACTACCGGTCAGCTTATTACTGTTCCGCCTTATGGAGTAAAAGACGGCATCCCTTATACCCTACGACCTGATAGTATTTATGGATGGATCAAGTATGCGCCTGTTGGAGGTGATTCAACTCAAATTGTATTTGTTTTATTAAGCGCTGCTCACGATACTATTGGAAAAGCAGAATATAAAGCCGGACAAACATTAACAGCATACACCAGGTTTTCAAATCCCATAAATTACTTCTCCGCCGAAAATCCCGATTCATCTTTGTGGCTGATCTCTTCAAGTAATGGTTTCGATGCACAACCAAATTCTACTATGTGGATTGATGATATTGGTTTGGCATTTACAGTAGGAATTAATGAACTCAGTTTGCACGATTTTATTTTTGTTTCACCCAACCCTGCCAATGATATTCTTTACATAAAAAATGAAGAGCACTTGATAGGTGATTTGGTTTTGTTGGATGAGCAGGGAAAAATAATTGATCAGTTTCATCTTAACGGACAATCAACATCAATTGATATAAGTAAACTCGCAGAGGGGATTTATATTTTAAAAGTAACTGATGAAAAGCAAAACAGTATTGCAACAGGAAAAATTTTGATTCAGCATTAATGGCAATTTTAAAAAGTGACCATTGAATTCAATTTTCTAAATTCTCCCGATGAAAAAATTATTTACATTTTTCTTTTTACTCATTTCACTTTTCTCTTCTGCACAAACCGGCACACTCAAAGGAGTCGTGCTCGACGCTGCAACAAAAGAAACAATCATGGGTGCAAATGTTTTTCATTCCCAAAAAAAATCAAATGGAACTGTTTCTGACTATGAAGGGAATTATTCATTGGAGCTTACCGCTACAGAACATGCGCTCATTTGCGCTTACTTAGGTTTTGTATCAGATACTTTTAGGGTAATAATTGAAGCAGGAAAAATTTCTACCTATAACGTTTTGTTGTTGCGCGATGCAAAAGAGTTGAGCACCATTGTGGTTTCGGCAGGCAAGTATGAACAGAAGATTGAAGAGGTTACTGTATCAATCGAAATATTGCCGTTGCATTTAATTGAAAATAAAAACACCACTAACATTACGCAGGCATTGGAACAGGTGCCGGGTTTAAATATTTTGGATGAAGAGCCGCAGATACGCGGCGGCAGCGGATTTGCATTTGGTGTTGGAAGCCGCGTGGCAACATTAATTGATGGCATTCCGATTCTTAGAGGTGATATTGGAAAACCTGATTGGAGTTTTATACCTGTAGAAAATATTGATCAGGTAGAAGTGATTAAAGGAGCATCATCTGTATTGTATGGTTCATCGGCATTAAGCGGTGTAATAAATTTCCTTTCTGCTTATCCTAAACAACCGAGTGAAACCAAGGTGCGGCTTTATTCGGGAATCTACAGCCCCCCTACAAACCCCGATGCAAGATGGTGGAGTGGTGCAGCAAATTATTCGGGACTTAATATTTCACAGGGTTGGAAAACAGAACGCATTGATTTAATTCTAGGTGGTCAGTTACTATATGATCACGGTTACATTGGCCCACCTATTCCCAATCCTAATCTTTCATTTGAACAGGACTCGCTCAGCAACAGTGACGTGGCAGATAAATCGGGGCGATTCAATTTTGATTTTCGTTACCGCCCTAAAAATATTGAAGGCATGTCGATGGGGTTAAATGGAAATATGATGCGGCAGCAATCAAATTTTTCTTTGGTGTGGGGAAATGATAGTTCACAAATTTATCGCGCATTCCCCGGTACAATGACGCTTACAAATAATTTGCAGTTTTATCTCGATCCGTTTATTACCTACTTCACAAAAGCCGGTATACATCACACTTTGCGTTCAAGAATTTATGTAGATAAAAGTGAGTTGCCCGAAGAGCAGAATACTTCAAGTAATGTTTGGTATCTCGAATACCAGCTCTCAAAAGATTTTTCTAAAATTGAAGGGCTGCATTTTACATCGGGCCTTGTAAGCAACCGCTCTGTTACACATAACGATTTGTATGCAACAGCAACTTCGCGCGAAAACACACTTAACAACTACGCAGCATATCTTCAGTTCGATAAAAAATTTAAAGATGTTGTAAATCTCTCAATAGGTTTTCGTGGTGAATATTTCAAGATCAACAATACGCAAAGCACGGTTAAACCAATCTTTAGAGCAGGTGTAAATTTTAAGCTCACACAATCTGCTCACCTGCGCATTTCTTATGGTCAGGGATTTCGTTACCCCACCATTGCAGAAAAATTTCTTCAAACAACTGTGGGAGGTTTAATCGTTTATCCCAACCCCACTTTGCTTCCCGAAATAAGTTGGAATGCAGAGATGGGAGTTAAACAATCAATTAAAATCGGAAAATGGTTTTGCTTTTTAGATGGTGCTGCTTTTTGGCAGGAATATAAAAACACGATTGAGTACAACTACGCTTTGTTCTCACCTGATTCTGCAGGATTTAAGTTTTTGAATACCGGGCCTGCGCGGGTGCGAGGTTTAGACTTTTCAATTTCTGGTACGGGTAAAATTTTTAATGCAGTTACTTTAACTGTTATCGGAGGCTACACTTATACGCTTCCGCAAAGTGTTGATCCGCATTTGGTTTATGCAACAGAAAAACCGGGCGAAGGATTTATTCCAAAACAACTCAGCTACATAAGCACCAGTTCCGATACAACAGATTACATTTTAAAATACCGCCTTCAACACATTGCAAAGATTGATGCTGAATTGGGTTGGAAAAAAATTACGGCGGGCTTCAGCATTCGCTATTACAGTTTTATGAACAACATTGATAAAACATTTTACGACATCGATAACACCGGGACATTGCCAACAGGAATTGTTGACTACCGCGCAACACATAGCACCGGTTCAATAGTAACTGACATAAGAATCGGATATGATATCACCAAAAAGTATAAAGCTTCTTTGGTTGTTAATAATCTATTTAACCTTGCGTATTCACTTCGCCCTGTAAAAGTGGAACCCATGCGCACGATTGCCATTCAGTTGAGAGCAGATATTTAATCTTACTCGATTGCTTCAGTAGCTTTTATA
>JAJAYG010000057.1 GCA_026786335.1 Chitinophagales bacterium
AAAATGCCAGGTGATCTCAGTTCTGATTCTTCAGTTATCCTTGGAAAACCTGCCTCAACCTCTGACCATCCTTCATATAATATCATTCAGCCCTTTAGTGGAACCTTTGGCACTTGCCGCAACAGCGACCCGTATGTGTGTATTGGTATTTCTCACACACTTAATTTTTGCTTAGGATCCAAACACGATTACTGGGTCACTAAGACAAATAACAACCTAACAGATAATTCAACTTTCGCAAACTGCCCAAATGATGCAGATGAAGGCGCAGTTTATGGCGGAACACAGGGTGATGACGGTTTTAGTATTGCTCAAGGTTGTGATGCTTACATCATGGCTGGTTTCACAAAGTCAGGAAACGTTGGGAATAACGTAAGCTGCAATAACGATCCAACATCACCATATAAAGAAGATGCGTGGATAGCGAAAATAGACAGTGGTACGGGTGGATTTATATGGAATGAATCTCTGGGCGACACGAGCAATGATGGTGCATATTACCTCGCACGAGTTTATGACGCCTCTTTTATAATGGTTGGCTATACCTCTGCACCTGCGGTACCAAGCAGCAAGGGTTACGATTTTTTCATCGTGAAATTTGAAGATACCACTGCTACCTGCTCAAAGCCAACAGGATTGTCAAGGACGGTTCAAACTACAAACTGCAGGGTTATATTCAGTTGGACTTCGCTGCCCTGTGTGCCGAGTTACATACTCAAGTACAAAACTTTTAGCGGCTCTACATGGACTACTGTTGATCCCGCACCAAATCCTGATACAGTTAGTTTTGCAGGAGGAAATTATGTTTGGACCGTGCAGGCAAAATGTTCACAGCATAAGTCGAGTGATACTACTCGGGGAGCTGGGTTTCAATTTCCCGGCAGTTGCCACAGAATCGGAAATGAAGCTGAGCAGAAAAACTCTCTCCTTGTTTATCCCAACCCTTCTGATGGTTCTTTTGAAATTTCTTTTTCGCTTAACAGCTTCAGCGGACCTGCTAAAGTAGAAATACTTGATCTGGTGGGTCAGGTTGTTTCTTCTTCACGGGAAATGATTGAAGGTGGTTTATTGCAACGCAAAATATTCTCTCCTTTTCCTTCAGGGTGTTATTGGGTAAGAGTTATTGTTAATGACCAAGCATTTATCACACGGCTCATTTTGCAAAGAGATTAATCATCAAAACAGCTGGTAAATTTTTGATCGCTACAATGACCACACTATTTTCATTAAACCAATCAATCACAATTTTATGAAAAAATTTATTCTCCTCTCAATGACTTTACTATCTTCTATTTCTTCAATTGCAGATTCATGGATTCATAAAAATGATTTCGCTGGAGATGGAAGAGATGGTGCTGTGACTTTTTTTGTTAATAGTAAGCTATATGTTGCCACTGGTTTAGACCATAAGGACACTTGGGAATATGATGAGACCACCGATTCATGGACGCAGAAAGCAGATTTAACGGCAGCAGGCAGAAGCTATGCAATCGCATTTGCAATTGGAGATAAAGGATACCTTGGAACTGGAGCATTTAGCTCATCAAGCTATCTAAAAGATTTTTGGCAATACGATCCCATACTCAACACATGGACGCAAAAAGCAGATTTTCTTGGCAGTGCGAGGTCAGGTGCTGTCAGTTTTGTGATTGCAGGTAAGGGCTAAGTTGGAACCGGCAAGTACAAGAAGGATTTTTATGAATATGATCCTGCAACAGATACCTGGATTAAGAAAGCGGACTTTGGCGGCGGACCAAGATCGTATGGTGCAGGTTTTAGCATTGGAGATAAAGGATATGTTGGTACTGGGGGAGATGGAGCAATGGAACATAATGATTTTTGGACGTATGATCCGTCAAGTAATACATGGACTCAGAGAGCAGATTTCGGCGGCGACCCAAGAGAGGCAGCGTCAGCATTTTCAATTGGAGATAAGGGATATATCGGTGGAGGCAGCGATTTCAATTCTCATAAGGTTGACTTTTGGGAGTATAATTCACTCTCGGATTTTTGGACAAAAAAGTCAGACTATCCGGGTGCAACCGACTATGGCGCTGTTGGATTTTCCATTGGTAGTGTCGGATACATCTGTACAGGAGCCAAAAATATTGTCGGTCCTGTAAAAGACGTGTATCAATATATTCCCGACTGTGATACCTTGACTGTTTATGCTGATGTTGATGGCGATACTTACGGTGATGCATCCAACAGCACAATCATTTGCGATTCCATTTTACCAACCGGATATGTTTATGATAACACAGATTGCAACGATGCCAACCCAAGTATCAACCCGGCGCAACAGAAGTTTGCAGCAATGGCGTAGATGACAACTGCAACGGTCAGGTTGATGAAAACTGCTGCAGCATTCCAACTGGACTCACCACTACTAACATAACTTCAACAAGCGCTCAATTAAATTGGAACACTGTTGCAAGCGCCACAAAATATAAAGTACGGTACAAGCGGGATTCAACCGGTGCAGCGTGGACAACCGTAACCATCACCGCACCCACTACAACTAAAACTATTACCGGACTTCTTACCAATAGCAAATACAAGTGGAAAGTAAGGAGCGTTTGCGGCAGTGAGAAATCTGCTTTTTCCTCTGTGGTAAAATTCATGACATTGTTGCGCCTCGGCGAAGAATCAATACAACAAACTTCGCTTACTGTTTATCCCAATCCGGTAATTACATCAAGCACCATTTCATTTTCTCTCGCGGAAAACTCTAATATCAGAATGGAGTTGTTCGACTTAGCAGGACAAAAAATCACAACTGTACTTGATGAAAACCTTGAAGAAGGAGATCACTTTGTTCAATTGAATCGCGAGCTGCTTTCAGCAGGCATCTACTTCCTGAAAACAAAAATCAACGATGAAACTTCACTCATAAAAATTGTAATTCAATAATTGCATAAAGAAATTCTTAACAAAAAAAATCTCGATCATGAAATCAATTACAGTCCTCATCGTAACCTTGATTGCTTGCATTGCCAGCTATGCGTAGGTAAATTTTCAAAATTTTGTGGTAAGCACAAATACAATC
>JAJAYG010000058.1 GCA_026786335.1 Chitinophagales bacterium
CCCGGACCCATTGCCATTGCAATGCTGGAGGATATTGGTTGGAAGGTGAATTACAATGTTGGAATTGAAATTACAATTTCAACTTCTGCAATTAATATTTTCCCAAACCCTGTTAAAGATGAATTGGCGATTTCAGGAAATGCAAAAACAATTGATGCAATCGAAATTTTTGAAATGGAAGGAAGAAAATTATTTGATCAAACAACCCCACATTTTCCCATTGATATTACTGCACTTCCTTCAGGAATTCTTTTTTGCAAACTGAAGATCAGCGATCAGGTATTGACATTGAAATTTGTGAAGCAGTAATTGAATCATTTATTCTGAAAGCAAAACCTTCCACGCCTCCACTATTTTTTTCTCATCCAAAAAATCCTTTGCCAGCAGGTGCTTGTGATATTCTAATGACTCCGCATCATTGTGAAATCTTTCTCCCAGTTCTTTAATTGCATTTCCTAAATCAACTGAATTCAATTCTTCTTTAGTAGGGAAATGTTCGGCGTTGCCCAATGCGCCTAAATTATTTCCGGTAAGTACTTTTGAGTTACGGATATTTTCGGGAAGTTGATCAACTCCAATTGCAGGTTTTGTATTTGGTTTGTGAACTTCGAACAATGAATTACCAGATGCGCGCACATAATAATCATCACCCATTCTTGCCACCAGATCAATTTTGTTTGCATCAATTCTTCCCTGCTCATTCAAAATATTTTCGTTGATGTGCATCAATAAAATTTCGCAAATGATGAGGTTCGCAGCGCCGCCTTCATTGCCCATTGATTTTACTTCAACCACTTTACATTCAAACTGCACAGGTGATTCGGCAACTCTAAATGGTTTTATTTTTTCTGAAGCGATCGCTGTAAATCCTGATTTTAAAAACTCATTGGTTCCCTTTGCAAACTCAACACTTGATAGACTCATCTGATGCACCATCTCGTAACTCACTGTGTTGATCACCACTTCAGGAACTTCCATCACATTCTCCAATGTGTGCTTAATCGTGTTATCACGAACGCGGCGTGCTGGTGAAAAAATTAAAGTGGGTGGATTGCTGCCAAATGCATTGAAGAAACTAAATGGTGAAAGATTCGGAATGCCATTTTTATCAATGGTGCTTGCGAATGCAATTGGACGGGGCGCAATACTTGAGAGCATATATCCATGCAATTTGGCAACGCTTATTTCTTTGGGGTTGATTGAAAGCATAAATTATTTTTTTAGCAACACAACCCTGACAGTGGTTTTTTTTAACCCTGTCAGCGGTTAATTTTTTTATTCAATGAATCTGTAAATTTTTCCCCCTTCACCACAAACATACCCGCCGTTATTCACTAAATAAATTCCTTTCAAATTTATTTCAGGAACATTTTTTATTTGACTCCAATGATTGCCGCCATCTTCAGTTTTCATGAAGCACCCTTTTTCTCCAATGATATATCCGGTATTCTCATCTCTAAAAATTACTTTGTTGAAATATGCCGCCGGCCTGAAAAGAGAATTCGCATTTCTCAACCGATCCCATGTTTGCCCACCATCAGTTGTTTTTAAAATACTTCCTGTATAACCTACTGCATATCCAACATTATCGTTTACAAAACTCATCGACACAAAAAAATCTTGATTTGCACTGGTGATGGTCCAAGTTTCACCTCCGTCATTTGTTCTAAGAATTTTTCCGTAAGCCGATATCAAACCTTCATTGCGATTAAAAAAATATACGTCGCGGTATTCTGCATTCGTAGTATCAACATGCCAGTAACCTTCCACATTGTTCCAGTTTAAAAAACAACCCTTATCGAAACCATTTCCACCCACACTAAATCCATCTCTGCTGTTAAACATAAAAATACTTCTGAGAGGTTTCCATGCATAAGTTTGGTAGAAGTTCCATGTTTCACCTGCATCATCAGTTGAAAATATTTTTCCATCATAACCGCAACAAAAACCAGTATCGTTATTTATAAATGAAAAATTGTACAATGCTTTTTCCATGTATTGATTTGAAACATTTTTCCAATTGACTCCTCCATCATTTGTTTTAATCAAAACTCCCTGCGAATATCTTGAGCCACCACATACAAAGCCTGTTGAGTCATTGATGAAGGTGATTGCTTCAAGATCGAGATTAGTTCCTGAAGGCAATTCTGAAAACATGAAATCATATTTCTCTTTGCTGCATGAGGAAAGAATAAAAATAATTGCGGCACAGAAAAGGATGCATCCATAAAATGCTTTCAGGTGTTTCATTTCTTTTCTTCTGCTTTAATTTGAATGGAATCTGAATCATTCTCACTTGAGTTTTTAGAATAAGCGCTAATACAAATTAACGTAAGAAAAAAAGCAATCAGTGATTTAATAATTATTCTTTTCAATGCTTAATAAATTAATTAATGAACTTGACTTTTACAAAATTAACTTTTAGAAAAATGAAATTCCGTTTCAACAATATTTACAGAAAACCAAAATTAAATCTTATCGATTGCCATTAAAATCGTTTTGCAACTTTCTTGAATTTCTTCTTTTGTGATAATAAGTGGCGGAGCAATCCGCATGCAATTACCGGCAAATAAAAACCAATCAGTAACTATTCCATTCTCAATGCAGTTGCTGATAATTTTTTTGCAGATCATTTCATTTTCAAATTCAACACTTATTAATAAACCTGAATTTCTAAAATCTTTGATCAAGGGATGACTGAGATATTTTTTAAATAATTCTGCTTTCATTTCAACTCCTTCAATCAATTTTTCATTTATCAATACTTCAAGTGCAGCTTTTCCTGCTACACATGAAACCGGATGACCGCCGAATGTGGTGATGTGTCCAAGTACAGGATTTTGAGTAAGCGCTTTCAGGTTTTTTGAAGAAGAAATAAAAGCACCCAAAGGCATTCCGCCACCCAAAGCTTTTGCAAGCAACAAAACATCGGGTTCAATCTGATATTGCTGAAAACAAAACATGGTTCCTGTTCTTCCAAATGCAGTTTGGCATTCATCAAAGATCAATAGCGCACCAACTTCATTGCAGCGATCTCTTAGCTTTCTTAAGAAATTTTCTTTTGGAAGAATCACTCCTGCTTCAGCCTGCACCGGCTCAACCACGACTGCGGCAGTTGCAGAAGTAATTTGCTCTAAGTGTTCTTCATTATTAAAATCCAATAACCTGCTGCCCGGGATCAAAGGCCTAAATGCATTGCGGAAATATTCATCACCCATAATACTCAGCGCACCTTGAGTGCTTCCGTGATAAGAATTTTTAAAAGAAACTATTTCAGTTCTTTCAGTCATTCGCTTCGCAAGTTTTATCGCTCCTTCGGTCGCTTCAGAACCTGAGTTAGTGAAATAAACACAGTTGAGATTATTGGGTAATTGATCAGTTAAAAGTTTTGCATACTCAACTTGTGGCGATTGAATGTATTCACCATACACCATCAGGTGCATGTATTTTTTCAACTGCTCTTCGATTGCATTAATAACCTTCGGATGGCAATGTCCAATGTTGCTAACACTTATTCCGGAAATGAGATCGAAATATTTTTTCCCATTTGAATCAAACAAATAAATTCCTTCTGCCTTTTCAATCTCCAGCATCATAGGCGCTGTAGAAGTTTGCGCAAGTTGTTGCAGAAAGATTTGTCGGTTGGTAAGATTCATTGGTGGTCAAAAATACAGGGCTAAATTTCAATTCATAGAATAATCATACACCAGAAAATTTTTATTTTATTCAATCAGTTTTTAAAAAATTTACTTACACCTTTGCAATCAACAAATTCAAATGAGCCGAAGCACCTCACTCCTGCATTACTTTCATGCACCCTTATTAAAAGAAAAAACAAGTGATCACCTAATTTTAGAAAGCATAAGAAACAAAGTTTGGAATCCTGTTTTTACCATGGGTGCAATTACTTTTTTTCTTTCAATGATGTTGAGAGGTTTTTTTGATCAGGCGTTTGCAGTAATTCCTCTCGGTCTTTCAACCATTGTTTTATTTTCAGGAATCTGGATTCTTTCTGCTAATGCAGTGGTAATTTTTGACAAGAAACAATCGGAAGTATTATTCATTTATAAGCACCTGGGGTATCTGCAAAAGATTTATATGCACCCAATTAGTTCGATTGAAGAAATTACTTTAACCAAACTCAGTAGTGGAAAATACAGGTTTCAATTTTTAAAAGATGATGGCAATTCAGTCAAAATAGCTGAAACAAAAAATATCGAACTGCTTATGCAAACAGCCAAAGAAGTAGCTGCTTTTCTAAACATACCTCTTAAAATAAATTAGAATTGAATTTGTCTTTCACCTTTTAACAGAATAATTTACATTTGCGCACTTTCAAAAATTACCAATACTTGAAAGTAAGATTTAAAGTAAGGTGGGGTAGCTCAGTTGGTAGAGCAACGGACTGAAAATCCGTGTGTCGCCAGTTCAATTCTGGCCCTCACCACTCTCAGCCGCCGCAGTTCTTAAGGTTCAGATCGAAGGCGGCTTTCTAATTGCGAATTTCGGCCCGAGCTTATCGGGATCGAAATTCGCTTTTTTATTTTGCCTGCCTGCAATGTCTGTTGGCAGGTAAATCAGCAGGCAGGCATTTTCTTTTTTACTGCTCTCAATTTTCTATCTTCTATTTTCTACCCTCTATTTTCTGATTTCCCATTTCTCAAAATACAAACACCACTGACTAATCTCACAAATTTCACACTTCGGCTTTCTGGCAACACAAACATATCGCCCATGCAAAATCAACCAGTGATGGGCAATAGAAATTTTTTCTTCAGGAATGTATTTGATGAGTTGTAATTCTGTTTGCAAAGGATTCTTGGCTCCTTTGGTTAAACCCAATCTTGCTGAAACCCGAAACACATGTGTATCAACAGCCATCTTCGGTTGATTGAAGATGCAGGAGGCAATTACGTTCGCTGTCTTTCTTCCTACACCCGGAAGTTTCTGCAACTCCTCAACATCAGAAGGCACTTCACTATTAAAATCATTCACCAGCATTTTGGCCATGCCAATCAAATGTTTGGTTTTGTTATTGGGAAATGAAATGCTTTTGATGAGCTGAAATACCTCTTCGGTAATTGCATTTGATAATGAATGCGCATCGTGAA
>JAJAYG010000059.1 GCA_026786335.1 Chitinophagales bacterium
CGCTGTATACTGTATGCACCATCATCACCTGTATTTCCTAAGGACTCATCCCATTCCACAGCCCCGGTGCTGCCGTTTACTTTTACCATCCATATTTCCTCAGTATATAAAGAGGTGCCATCACTGTTACAGCTTACATCATTATCATTACTGCCTGTTTTAGTGTAACCCACTATCACATATCCGCTGCATGTTTGAACGGCGCAAAAACCATCATCTAATTTAGTTCCGCCGTAAACGGCTCCTTCATCAACATCTGTACATGAGTTTGTAAACGTTGTATTGTCGGTTAGGTCATTATTTGTTTTTGTTGCCCAAAAGTCATGGACATCTTGCAAACAACCGTTAGCAGTATGCGAAAGTCCCGCTGACACATACGGGTCGCTGTATAAGCAGGTACCAAAAATCCCGCTATACACTTGTATAATATTGTAAGAACCCTGATCCTTGTTGCTTTTTCCAAGAATAACAGATGAATCTGAAGAAAGGTCGTTTGAGATTTCAAGTAAGTAGTCCTCAGTAAAGTCACCTGCTTCACACGAGTTACAAAAACTTGCGATTGCGTATTTGTTATTACACGTTACAATAACACTGTGTGCAGCATCAGCACCACTGTTTGCTCCATAATATAGTTGCTGCTTAAGTACACTACCTCCCGGGCTTAATTTTAATACCCAAATATCACCATCGTCCTGCGCATTGTTTAGTCCGCTCCAACCTGCCATTGTGCCATCATCGGTTCCTGCTGTACCAACTACAATATAATTACCGTCATGATCTTCTTTAATATCGTAAGCAATATCATTGCTGCTGCTTCCATATTGTTTTGGCCACCCCGTTCCAAGGTTACCATTTAAATCAAGACGCATTACCCAAAAATTTTGATTCTTCGGTGAACCAAAAATAATTTGTTTTTGTAGATCCACAAATTAAGATTGAGTCAGTGCTTGTTTGTTCAACCGCATAAGCAACATCAGGTTGTGCAGGGCTTGCACCACCGTCAAACGTTTTCCCCCAGATGCTATCGCCATTTGCATCAAGCCGAATTACGAAGGCATCAAAACCAGTAGTACTTGAATAGGCAGTACCAACAACAATGTAGCCATCATCAGCACTACCGTCGTTATCTGTATCTATTGGTACAAAGTCCCAAGCGATATCATCATCTATGTGCCAAAGGAATGCGCCCATGTAATTGAAATGTTTGTTGGAGTGCATTGTGCTTTAATCTGTTTAATTTGAATTGAGAGAATTGCAGAAAAAATTGCAATAGTGAAGATGGTTTTTGTTCTCATAATTTACAAATTTTATTGGACTTTCTAACACAAATATAATGTTTCAAATGAATGAAAATGTTAATAAGAAGTTACCTTTATGTATTTAAAAAACCTAAGAATTTTAATCAGAGAATTATTTCTGTTGCAACAATCAATTGCATTTACTTATTTCAAAATTGAACAGAAGAAATAAAACCTAAACATAAGGGACAGGGTGAAAAATAAGTGGGTGTTCAGTAATCTCGCTACCATAATCATGAACATTAATGGGTTACATCCAAGTATTTGGTTTATTACAAATACCTCTTAATAAGATTTACTTTGAAACTTTCTGATCTCATTGAAGTTTTCAATTTTCATCTTACAGCAGTGTAAGAAAAACACCAAATGTGGTCGCATCAATCACACTTAAATTTGTAATCGTATTTTTATTCGCTCACAGTGAAACTACTCGCCTCCATATTATTTATTTCACTTGCAATATTTTTTGCAGCCGGTTTCTTTATTGCTTTCCACATTGAGCATTCGGCAATTAAAAATGAACAAGCGGTATTGATAAATTCAGGTCTCAACGAATCAAACTATGTGATTTTTAATTTCAGTTTAAAAGAATATGAAATTGTAAAACAAGGTGATGATGAATTGCTGATTGACGGTATGATGTATGATATTGTTTCGAAAAAGGAATCGAATGGAAAAATCGAAATTGTATGCATAAGCGATAAAAAAGAAATGCGGCTTGTTACTTTTCTCCAAACATTTTACATTAAGCTTCCTCCTTCATCCAATCCAACTTTCCCGCAACAATTAATTTCATTTCTTAAAACATGTTATTATGAAAATACTGAAATGGATTTACAATTCTTTAGTGATTCATGCATCATGATTCATTCAGAAATATTTTTGAATACTTCTTCTTTTGCGGTCAGCTTTTCTCCCCCACCCGATCTCGTGTAAGCACTTTTATTTTTTTTTATCTCATGCCATTTGTAAAATGAGCATGCATCTTATTATTTATCTAAAATAAATTTACATGAAATCACTACTCATAATTGCTTTATTAATAATCTCATTCAATTATTCATTTTCACAAACGCTACCGTCAGATACTTCGGACAGAGTGATAACCCTTGACGAAACAATTGTTTCGGCTAACAAAGTGACAGAGCAAAAGAAGGATGTTTCGCAGTAGGCAGAATCAATTTCATCAAAACAAATAGCACAATCGAATCCAAAAAATTCCAGTGAACTTGTAACCCAAACAGGATTGGTGATTGCACAACAATCGCAACAGGGAGGTGGCAGCCCAATTATGCGTGGCTTTGAAGCAAGCAGGATTTTGTTGGTGATTGATGGTGTTCGACTCAACAATTTGATTTACCGCGGCGGCCATCTTCAAAATATTATTACTACCGATCCATCGGTAATGGATCATGTTGACCTGTTGTTTGGACCATCGTCCACAGTTTATGGCAGTGATGCACTTGGCGGAGTAATTCATTTCCATACTAAAAGCCCTAAGCTCAGTGATGAAGCCGGCAAACTAAATACAGGCGGCAATGCAATGCTTCGTTATGCTTCTGCAAGCAGCGAAAAAACCGGGCACATTGATTTTAATGTTGGCGCTGGTAAACTCGCTTCTTTTACCTCAGTTTCTTATTCCGATTTTGGTGATTTGCTACAGGGGAAAAATTTAAACAAAGATGCCGACAGCATTTGGCTGCGCCCTTATTATGTTGAAAGAATTAATGGTGTTGATTCATTGGTTGCGAATGAGAATATTTACAAACAAGTGCAATCAGCTTATTCGCAATATGATATTTTAGAGAAACTTCTTTTCAAACAAAATGAAAACATTTCTCATTCATTGAATCTTCAGCTTTCAAATTCATCTGATGTTCCGCGCTATGATCGTTTAACCGACCCAAGCGGCGGCGGATTAAAATATGCAGAGTGGTATTATGGTCCACAGTTCAGATCGTTGATTGCTTATGACCTAAACGTCATCAACCAAAATGGTTTCTTCAATGAATACCATGGCGGAATCAACTATCAGGCAATTACTGAAAGCAGACACACCAGAAGATTTGGAAGCAATGCACTCACTAACAGAAATGAAGATGTTAGTGTATTAGGTTTTGATATTGATGCAAGAAAAAAATCACAACGCAATGATCTTAGAATCGGGATTGAAGCAACTTTCAATTCGCTCACCTCAACTGCTGAAGAAACTTATATTGTTACTGGTGAAATTTCAGCACTCAATACCAGATACCCCGATGGCGATAACAACATGAACAGTTTTGCGCTTTATACCACTAACACTTATGACTTCAATGATCATTGGGTATTAAATGCAGGTTTAAGAATGGAGTATGTCTATCTCAAATCGACATTTGTAAGCAAGGAATTTTACGACTTTCCTTATGATGAAGTAACACAAACGAATTTTCCATTGAGTGGTTCACTTGGTATTATCTGGAAGGCAATTTCTGACTTGCGAGTTTCATTGCTCGGCTCCACAGGGTTTCGTGCTCCTGATGTAGATGATTTGGCAAAAGTTTTTGAGTCGGCATCGGGTTCTGTGATTCTTCCCAACCCCGATCTATTACCTGAGAAAACTTTTAACCTTGATTTGAGCATCACCAAAATCATAAGCAACAAGGTGAAGATTGAAGCCGTTGGTTTCTACACTTTATTTAATGATGCCATTGTAACAGATGCTTACACTTATAACGGCGAAGATTCAATCTTGTATGATGGTGAAATGAGTGCGGTATATGCAAATCAAAATGCAGGCAATGCATTTATTTATGGTGCCAATGCAAATCTGTTTATTGACTTTAATGATTGGCTGGCTTTCACCAGCACCATCACTTATACCTATGGAAGAATTGTAAATGACACAGGCAATGCACCGCTTGATCACATACCACCGGTGTTTGGTAAAACATCTTTGATCTATCATGCTCATGGTTTCCGCGGTGAGTTATTTGCCATGTACAATGGCACCAAGAAAATTGAAGATTACTTTTTTAATGGTGAAGACAATGAACAATATGCTACCCCTGAAGGAATGCCGGGTTGGTTTACTCTGAATCTTCGCCTGCAATATGCCATCAACAAAAATATAATGTTGCAAGCAGCTTGTGAAAATATTCTCAATGCCAATTATCGCGTATTTGCCTCAGGCATCAGCGCACCGGCAAGAAATTTTGTTGTTGGATTGAGAGCAGGTTTCTGATTCCATAATTAAGTTTCTCTTTAATTAAAACCGATAAAGCTTAAAACTTTTATCGGTTTTTTTATTTGATCTTCTGTAAATTGAACCTGAAATATTTTTCATTTTAAAAAATTAACCTGCACATGAAAACTATATCCGAAATTCGCCTTCCTGTTTATTCAACGTGTTTGCGAAAATCCGAAATCAAAAATCCGCATTCCGAAATCCAAAGTGTCATTCAAACTTATCTCCGACTTTAAGCCCACCGGCGATCAGCCCGAGGCAATTGCGCAACTTGTTAAGGGCGTAAATGATGGGGACAAGCATCAGGTGTTGCTCGGTGTTACCGGCAGTGGCAAAACTTTTACCATCGCCAATGTGATTCAGCAAGTGCAGAAACCGACTTTGATTTTGAGCCACAACAAAACATTGGTGGCGCAATTGTATGGTGAGTTCAAACAATTTTTTCCCGACAATGCTGTGGAATATTTTGTGAGCTACTACGATTACTATCAACCCGAAGCTTATTTGCCTACTACGAATACTTACATTGAAAAAGATCTTTCTATCAATGAAGAAATTGAGAAGCTGCGACTGAGAACTACGTCTTCATTAATGAGCGGCAGAAGAGACATCATCGTGCTTGCATCGGTTAGTTGCATTTATGGAATTGGAAATCCAACTGAATACATTAATGGAATTATTCGCTTTCAAGTGGGAGAAACACGCAGCAGAAACAGTTTGCTTCATCAACTTGTTTCGAGTTTGTATTCGAGAAGTGAAGATGGCAGAGGCGGCACGTTCAGAGTGAAAGGTGACATCGTGGAAATTTTTCTTCCCTATGCCGATTACTGTTATCGCATTTCTTTCTTCGGCGATCTTATTGAAGAGATTGAAACTTTTAGCAGAGAAAACGGAACACGCATTGGCAGAGTGCACAAC
>JAJAYG010000060.1 GCA_026786335.1 Chitinophagales bacterium
ATATTCAGCCGCAAGCTGCCCCCATTTAAAATTTAGTGCCGAAAGAATTTTAATTTCTGCTCCACCTGAGTAAGAATAATATTTTAAACCGAGATTCATTAATGTATCTGATGCAGGCACCACTTTTTCATTGCTGCCACCCAATGGCACAAGTGCAATATGCAGTTCATTTTGAAAACTCGCATTTTTAAAAACAGGCGTGTTTGTTATAACACCACCACCCAATCCAATGGTACCAATTTCAAAACTATCAGTGTTCCAATAATCATAATGCTGAAAACCACCAATGAGAACCTTCATACGGTGCACGCTGTCAATATTTTTGCCGAACAAAATTCCATCACCAATAACATTGTTTACGACTTTTGAAGTTGATCCTATATTTAAATCAGTTCTCAACCTAAAGTAGTCGAATGGTTTTCTGAATCTTACTTCCAATGGATTTCCATAAGTAAGATCTAACTTTAACATTGGATGAACCGCGCCGCCATTTGGCTGATTTACACCGGCAGCAACCGAAAGTGAAAGCGGTTCTTTCTGGTAAATTTCTTTATTCACTACTCTCTTCATTTTTCCCTGTAACAAACGATTAAAGCCTCTCTCGGGATCAACCACTGTTGCAAGCACTTCCCTAAGTACGCGAGGTCCACCGGTTTTTCTATCGTCGAGAATGGAGGAACTTAATCTATAAAGCACCTCACCTAAAAAAATTCCACTTACTGTTGTGTTGATTAAATCGTTATAAGATGGTTTGGAATTTTCCATAAATAATTCCCACATCAACCTACCGCCCAACACAAAAGGAGTGGATTCTGTAAAACTGTATCCGTTAGAGCGCGCTGCATTAAAATAAAGACTGCCGGTGTATGGGTGCAATGAAAAATTTGTTAGAAAATCATCGGTATCCCATTCCCATCCATTGCTAAAATTACTTTTAACTCTTGCAATACTTATGTCGGCATAAGGGGCGCTGAATAGAAACTTATAATAAGACCATATTAAAAAATTAGTTGCCGACACTTCAAAGACTGGAATAAGTACCGAATATTTTTTGTTGAATTCGGGATCATCATTTCTTAAATAATTTTTGTGCGAAAGTGATAAGGTGTCTTTACCCGGACGTGGCAATGAATCTTTAAATCCTGCCGGTGGTATTAAAGCTAATGAAGCACTTGCATAAAATATATTATCACAAAATAAACCAGGTGCTGTAACAAATTTGCTATTACCAAAACTTGGCTGGGTGTAGCCTGCAACGCAATTGCAAATGAAAATTGTTAAAAAAATACGTGTATAAAATATATTCACGATGTGCTTTTAAACCTACCGGTAACCAAAAGCAAAATTCCACTTACAAGTAATACTCCACCGATAATTGGAGACCATTGCACCGGATGGTATTCATTGCGGTTGATCTGTATGGGACCTAAATCAACTACATTCTCATGGGTAACAAAGTTGAACCCCGTGACGATCATCATGATTATCCCAATTGCTATAAAACCGATTGCTAAGTTTTTCATAAGCTTAAATTTTCTGCTAACTGCAGAGATGGATTAATTAAATTATTTAAAACTCAAAGGTGAGTTGGAGAGTTGATTGGGGTTTTACACAATTCAAGAAAAATGTTACATCATTCACACTTTTAAAGTATGCCCCATTTTTATTTTTACTAAACTTTATTAAGGCTATTCAATACATTTTATTTATAAAAATGAAAAACATTCCAGTTAAAAATTATTTAACTCTGTCCTTTTGATTAACAGCATTTGCCGAAGCTTCAACATCTCCATCGTAAAATTCAGAATACATCTTTGTAAACTGAGCGCCAAAGAGTACTATCATTGAAGAGTAAGAAGTCCATAAAAGAATAAGTATAACAGCGCCTGCTGCACCATAACCCGAGCCCGGGCTTGCAGTGCCAAAGTAAAAACCCAATAACGATTTACCTATCACAAATAATAATGAAGTAGCAATGGCACCAACCCATACTGAATGCCATTTTATTTTTGCATCGGGTAGTGTCTTAAACATTAATCCAAATAATAAAGCGATTACGCCAAAGGAGAAAATAAAATTTAAAATTTGGAAAAGAATCAACAATGATGGTGACCAATGCTGCTGAACCCACGATGAAAACACTGTTAACATAGAGGATAAGAATAAAAAAATGAGGAGCAGAAAAGCAATGGATACAATTAAGCCAAAAGAAAAAACTCTTGTTTTTAAAAAAGAAATAATGCCTGACTTACCGGGGGTGGCCTTTACTTCCCAAATAATGTTCAATGATTTTTGTAGTTGTACAAAAACTCCGGTTGCACCAATTAAAATGGTGGCGATTCCAAAAATGCTTGCAGCAACTGAGTGTTTGCTTTTGCTCGCCATTAAAACCATTTGCTGCAATTGATCGGCAGCGGAATTGCCCATTACCTGAGAAATCTGCCTATGCAATTGACCATTAACTGCTTCGGTTCCAAAAAAATAGCCTGCAAGCGATACTACCACCACTAATAATCCGGGTAAAGAAAACACTGCATTGTAAGCAATGATTGCGCTCTCGCGAAATGGATCACGATCGAACCAAATTTTAAATGAAGCCTTAGCAAGCAAGCCTATTTTGGCGAGGGTGATTTTCATAATCAAATTTTATTTCATGCATTTATTCTGCCTGTTTCAAAAAAATGCCTTTGCGTTGTTCTGAGTATTTGGTCCTTATTGGTTCGGTATTTAGCTCGCGAAGATTTTCATACGCACTCATAAGTGTTTCAGGAAAATCACTTTCATATTTTATTTTTAAAAAAGAAAAACCGTTAAATGGGATCGTGTTTTCTTTGGATAATATTTTCACTTGCTTATCAGTTCCGTTCTCCTTAAAGTATTGCTGAAAAATTTTTTCACGCGATGTTTCCAATTGTGCAAATTTTTTATTTACCAATTCAGCGCCAATCAACTGATAGCATTTATCTTGCACCGTAAACAACATAGCATTATTTACATGATTATTCAAATACCTCAGAAACAATAAATCCTTCTGCGACATTTTATTAATGAATAATGAATCAGATTCAGTCATCACTTCGCCTCTGTTTTCTTTAAGTGAAAAGAAGTACTTTTTCTTCGCCTCAAAAAACAGAATATATTCCTTTTCTTTCTCTGTATAGTAAAATGGAATAACTGAAATACTTGCATCAGGATTCTTTTTTAAAAAATCAGAAATCTTATTCAGAAATTTTTCCTGATCATGGCTCAATATTGTTTGCCTCATCGCATAGCTTAATGAAATAGATTTTTCAATCTCAATCTCTGTAGTTTTTACATTATGCTGGTAATGAATTGAAGGTGGTTTTATAAAAATATTTTTTATCAAATCGTCAATCACATCTGAAATGTGAAAAGAAGGATTATTTAAATCACCCGTTATTGGAATCTCATAGTCAATCACGTTCCCCTTCTCTCTAATAAAAGCTAAGATTAATGGCATGGGCAACCACTTTGTATTTGTTCTTTTAATTTTTTTTGTAACCCTTATATCTACCACCAAAAAATGATTCGTACTCGCAATGTTGTCATTGCGAACAACCCAGTTACCATTCATCTCAACAACGCCTCTGTCTACCGGAAAAGAAGTATAGGTGATCAGATAAGGATTAAATGAAGCAGCAGAAATATTCTGCAACTTGTAATGGAGATCAAAATCCTTATTGTCTTTGGGGTTCATTTTCACTGCTACATCGATTACTCCGAATGGTTTAATTCCACTGTGTGAAGTAACCTTAACCCATTCATTTTTATTATTTACCGAATCGGCTTTAAGGCTAAAGGGGTTTAATGCAGCTGAATATTTTTCATTCAAAGAATAATCATTGAACTTAAGATTCCCGTTGTTTACAACAAGACTGTTAATGGTATAATCACTCTTTAAAAAGTTTGCAAAAATAATTTTCAAATAATCAGCAATCTCCAGAATCAGGTTAAATTTTTCGGGGTTTGCATTGGCTGCTGTAACATTTGCACCTCGTATACCAAACATGTTTTGCAAATTATCAAGGCTATCATACCGCTCATATTTAAAGTAAGGATGAGAAAGTACTATTGAATCGAAAAAATATTTTTTGTTTTCTGGATTAAGTTCCAGTATTCCTACTGTGAGTTTATCAAATGATGCGTAATCTTCCTTGGGGTTTTTACCAAAATGAAAATCATTGAGCGACATTTTACCATACATATTTATACTTTGCGTATTGCCTAGATTGCCTTTGGCTTTTACATCTGCATCAATACTGGCTGAGAAACTTCCATAGTTCACAATGTCCTTCATGTATTGTTCAATGATGTTGAGATCAAGCTGATGCGCTACTGTTGCAATCCTGTAATCCTTTGTTTTAAAGTTGATCATAAAATCGCCGCTTACATCGCCATTTCCGGTTCCGGGGAGAAAAGAAAATGTTCCCGTAACCGAATCAGTATTCCAATATTTACCTGTGCTCTTAAAATTTAGTTCACGAATAGCATAGTTGACAGGAATCAGCAATTCGGCATATTTAAATTCGCCTTTAATAATTTCTACATTGAGAATATTAAAACGCACCGGAAGTTTAGTGGTGTCAACAATT
This sequence comes from Chitinophagales bacterium, assembly GCA_026786335.1. Lineage (GTDB taxonomy): Bacteria > Bacteroidota > Bacteroidia > Chitinophagales > UBA10324 > JAJAYG01. Next base: position 4,614 of record JAJAYG010000060.1, read on the forward strand.
TCTTCGGGAATAAATTTTTCGATGAGGTCAGAAAAATTAAAGATCGTGTCGTTTTGAGATACAATTGCATGTGGGCGGTCAAGTGTAAGAGAAGTTATTTCATAGGTTTTTGAAAGCAATTTCAGTATCGAAATATTTATGTCAACTCCTTCTGAAGAAAAAAAAATACTATCACTGTTTTGCTCATATATTTTTACGTTACTTAAATGAACAGATCCGCCAAAAGGATTTACCAAAGCCCAATCTATTTTGATTTCCCTGCCGGTATATTCAACATCATATTTTTCAATAAGGTATTTAGTAATTGGTGAAATAAAAAATATCACCACCGCAACAAATGCAATGATGATTATTGAAAAAATGATGAGTATTTTTTTCCACCTATTATTGAATAACTTCTTTACTAACATCACATTTTTTTATGCGAACTATTACTTCAATTTAGCAATCAACTCCTTTTCCATATCCTTTTTAATATCGTGATCTGCTTCAGATTCATCAATGGAATGCGATTGTTGAAGATTTTCTTCCTTGCGTGTAAAATCACTCAGCTTAGAATAATATTTCTGTATAATTTTTAATTCGTGTTCACTCATGTTTTCAATATCAACCAAGCGGTTACTTGCAAGCTCATTTGCAGCTACTAACTCATTCAACTTTAACTGTATTGCAAGCGCATCTTTGTTTTGAGATTTTTGAATAAGAAACACCATGAGAAAGGTGATGATGGTAGTAACGGTATGTATCATCCATTGCCAATGTTCAGAGTAATTAAAGAATGGCCCGGCAAGTAACCATATCAATACGATGGCGGCTGCAATTACAATTGCAGGATTACTCCCTGATGCATTTGCCACATGTGATGAGAGTTTTTCAAAAAAATGTAACCTCGAGAATTTTTCATTCGAATTCATTCTTAGAAATTTCTTTTCCGTTACTTTTTATTCGATTAGTAACGGCATGAACTAATTTTTGAGTTGTTGATTTAATCTGATTTGAGTTCCTGGCTGCCAAGCCTGAAACAATGCTTTGAAAAACAATTCCTGCCAATTTCCTAATCGGATTTCGTGATGAACTAAAGAAAATTTTTCTTGCAACAAACCCAGAGGCAATCCCTATAGCAGCGTTTCCAAATCCGTTTTTTAAATCTGTTGATTGTGTAGCTTCTTTAAACGTATTCTTAATAAGGTTAATTGGTTTTAAACTATCGTAAGTTAATCTAAACTGCTCTTTGAGTTCTCTTAATTCCTCATCTCTTTTTGCTTCCAATAATTTTATTGCATTGCCGAGTGTATTATTGGGGGTGATGTTTTTCATGCTGTTTTTTCTTTTAAGAATTGTGTGATGATAGAATTGTTGATTGGTGTTTTAATCAACCGCTGCTTAAAGAAGAACAAAATGAGTGCAACAACCGAATAGAAAGCAGCAACAATGAAAAATCCGAAATATGATTTTCCCAATAACTCACCAATCCATAAAGCCAACCCAATATTCAACATAATACCGATTAGTGAGATTGAAATAATTATTGCAACACTTGCAGCAAGTGATGCTACCACATCGGCCGATTTATCAATGGCCTTAAGCTTATATAATTCAACAGTGGTTTTTGCCAATACCTCTGCTTTTTCAAAAAGTGTTTCTAATTGTGTTGGTTTTTCTTCCATCTTAATTAATATTTAAAAGGTTTGATTTAGGTATGCTGTGCAATTTTTTGATGCAACGCATTTTTAGCTTCATCCTTTACCTCTTTTGCTTTTAGTTTTCCGTCATCAATTAATTCACCTGCATCATCCTTTACCGATTCAAACCGGTTGCTGATTGTTTCAATAAAATCATCGAACATATCTTTCAACTCTTCAACGTAATCATCTCCCTTTTTCAAAATTCTTTTGCGGGTATTAACTCCCTTATCGGGTGCAAGCATAATCCCTATTGCTGCACCAGCGGCTAAGCCGGCAAGCAC
>JAJAYG010000061.1 GCA_026786335.1 Chitinophagales bacterium
AGGTAAGGATCAATTTTTTCTTTGAGATCACCGGGCAGGTAACCTAAATTTTCACCCGCTTCCACAGCAGGGCGCGTGAGAATTATTTTTCTGATCTCTTTATTCTTGAGTGCGCGCACCGCCAATGCAACAGCAGTGTAAGTTTTTCCGGTTCCTGCGGGGCCTATTGCGAAAATGATATCATTCTTTTCTGCCAATTCCACCATGCGTTTTTGTCCTGCTGTTCTTGCCTTCACCACATTGCCCGAAGGACCAAAGGTGATCACATCTTCCTGCTTGGGCATGTTCACATCAAAAGGATCTACATCATCAAGCAAGTCTTCAGCAGTCTTATCATTCATGCGGCCATACTTTTCAATAAATTGAATCATCTGATTCAATCGCTCTTCCAAATGTTCGATGTCTTCGCTGTTGCCTTCGATCTTTATTTTATTTCCGCGCGAAGTGAGTTTTACTCTGGGGAAAGCATTTTTTAAAAGTTGCAATCTTGAATTGTTGATGCCCAATAAATCTACAGGATCAATGGAGTCGAGATGAATAATTAGTTCTGTCAATGTTGTTTTTGTTTCGGGTAAAACTATGTAAAAAGGAATTTGGTTTTGCAATTCACTTTATCTTGTTACCAGCATTCAAATGAAGTCGAGATACTTCTTAAACTATTTCTAAATTCGAAGTGGTTGTCTGAATCAGAATTTTCATAATTTCAGAATAAAGAGAACGAATAAAATAATTTAGAAAATTCTTGAATCTTGAAAATTCTGATTCAGACAAACAAAAGAAGTCGGGAGACTTCTTAAATTATTTTTAAATTCGAAGTGTGAAAAAACACTTCGAACAACAAGGCAAACCCCATGGAGTCGAAATAATAAAATGCAGATGATCAGGCATAATCACATAACCGCAAATGTTGAAACTTTTCTCTTCTGCAATAGCGAACCATTTGTAAGCTTCACTATAAGTATTAGTGATCTCAAACAGATTTATCCATTGGTAACATGTGAACGTGCAGTAATAAAATTCATTTGGCAAATGATGAAGTGCCTTAACTGACATAGGTTAAAGTTAGGATTATTTTTCACGCTTATATAAGCCGTGTCAGCGAAAAGCGTGACACGGTTTGGGAAAAATGTACCTCCATCATCAACATAAGTGAGTTGATTTTTATAAGTTGCATATCGGTAGGTTAAGCTGTCCATAGTGGTCGGTGCATGCCCGGCCATTGGCGGGGAAATGTGATTATATTATTTAGCTAAACTTTTCCAAAGTTTAAAACTTTGGAAAAGTTAAACGTGTAAGCAAACACAAAATACAAAACTCGAAGCTCGAAACTTTCCTTCATTCCCACTTAAAAACCTTTGCAGCAACCAGATATGCTACTACTCCCCAAATGCCAAGCACTGCAAGGTCTTGCCAAACATCAACAAGTGATAATCCTTCGAACGCAATCTTTCGCATGGAATAATTAAAATAAGTGAGCTGAAGAATTTTAGTGAAGGGTTGCAGCCACCACGGAAATGAATAGGTAGAAAAAAAAGTACCCGCCAATAAAAACTGCGGCAGCGTAATCAAATTTGCAAACACCGGAATCACGCTCTCATTGGTGGCAACACTGGAGACTATAAAACCAAAACCCATAAAAATAAATAAGCCGATAAAGCACAGCAATAACATGGTAAGAAATGTTGTGATGCCATGCACGAGCGTAAACCCAAAAGCGAGATAACCAAGAATAATAATGAAACTGGAAGTGAAGGTTGCAAATGTTACGCGAGCCAATGCTTCACCCATTACAATGTACAAGCGGCGAATTGGTGTTGCGAAAAATCTCTTAAGCACGAGTGTACTTCGCAGATTGTAGAATACGAATGCAGTTCCAAAAACTCCGGTGCTAAGCAATGAAAAACCTAACATCCCCGGCAGAATAAAATCAATTGACTTGTAAGGTCTGCCTTCCAATTCCTGGGGCTTCAATTCTGCGATTGGATGAACAGCAGGATTGGCATCAAGATTTGCCTTATCAATTGCATGATTCATAAACAAGGTGATCACTCCTGCACCTTCTCTTGCTGCTGATGATGTTTGCAGGTGAATGATCATTGGAGTAAGTGAATCATGTTTTGTTTTTTCAATATTGATGATTGCCGCAATGTGTCCGCGGCTTAATGACTGAGTGAGTGCATCAAGACTATCATAACTTAAATTAACCTCGGGTCTTGATTTCAGCATTTTAAAAATCTGATTCGAAGTATCACAATCAGGATGCACGCCAACAGTTACTGTAAAGTTTCCTCCCCCGATAAAACCAAAAACAATAATGAAGATCAATGGAAATGCAATAGAGAAAACTACTGCCGAAGGGCTGCGCAGTATGCTTCGCAAGCTTGCGCGTGTAACTGCAAGCATTGCGCGAAATTGGTTGTATTGTTTGTTAGTATTCATTGGTGATTAGAAAATGGAAATTAGAAAATGGTAAATAGAAAATGGTAAAAGATAATTGTCAAATGAAAGTGGTGAATTGTGAATTCCGAAATCATAAATTACTTCAGACAAATCGAAATTCAAAAATCCGCAATCCACAATCCACAATCCTCAATTATTCGTCTCTCCACTCCTTTCCCGTCAAATTCAAAAACACATCTTCCAAATTTGCTTTCTTCACTTCCTTCTTTCTTTCAAAACCAGTGGCAACCAAATCATCAATCAATTGATCGGGAGTGTTGATGGCGATAATTTTTCCTGCATCCATTACTGCAAGACGCTCACAAAGTTCTTCGGCTTCATCCATGTAATGCGTGGTGATTACCACAGTGGTTCCGTTGCTGTGAATGTTGCGGATGAGTGCCCACAAATTTCTGCGCGCCTGCGGATCGAGACCAGTGGTGGGCTCATCTAAAAAAACAATTTTGGGTTTGTTGATGAGTGTAGTGCAAAGAGAAAACCGTTGTTTGAGTCCGCCACTTAAACTTTTGTATTTGCTTTTAGCTTTGTCTTGCAATGAAACTAATGAAAGAATTTGCTGCTTGTCAATTTCAACATTGTAAAGGCCGCTGAATAAATCAAGCAGCTCGAGCAAACTTAAATTCGGGTAATAACCGGCGGCTTGCAATTGAACCCCAATTCTGTTTTTAATTTCATTTTGATCGTGATCAACATTTAATCCGTCGATTAAAATTTCGCCCGATGTTTTTTCGCGAAGTGTTTCAATAATTTCAAGTGTAGTGGTTTTGCCTGCACCATTAGGACCAAGCAAACCAAAAATTTCTCCTTCATAAACTTCAAATGAAATTTTATTTACCGCGGTGAAGTCACCGTAGTTCTTCATGAGGTTATTTACCGAGATAATAACTTTCTTTTCTTTTTGCATTTGTATTCCTTTAGGAAACACATCAACTACAAATGATTGCAGGTTATTTTTTCTAACCCTGATACTTTTTGATATTGATACTCATTACAGGTATCGTGGAATCACTGATAATATTTCTGGCCGAAGAACCAAAAAGCATTTCGCTCAGTTGCGATTCCTGACCGGTAACAATAAAAATCAAATCAGCATTGGACTTTATCGCATACTCCATAACTGCTTCTGAAGGCGCCTTGTGCCTCACAATTTTTGCATGATATTCAACCCCGGCTTTTACGAGGCGCTTTTCTGCAGCATGAACTTTTTCAGTTACAGTTTTTACATCCACAATGTATTCCTCAAAGAAAGCAGTAACAGCAAGCAAATGAATTTTAGCGTCAAAAAATTTCGCCCACCTGATTGCGACATCTAATTTTTCAGTGGATGCCTTAGTGCTATCAAGCGGTACCACAATGTTTTTAATTTCTTTTCTGCGAGGCGCTTCCCGAAGAGTAATAATGGGACACGGAGCGTTGCCGATTGTACGGTAAGCATTGGAACCAAGAATAAATTTTCCAATGTTCGTTCTGCCTGAAACACCATGGGTGCCCATAATAATCAGTCGTATATTTTCCTGAGCAGCAATCTGATCTATTTCTGCATGAATTTTTCCAAGAACCACTTTAGAGCGGATGGTTACTCCCTCCAAATTTTTATTCTTCAGCTTGATCTCATTAAACTTATTTTCGATTCCTTTCTCAATGATCTCAGTATAGTCAACCCGCATATCAATGATCGAGTTTTCCATGTACGATTCAATTACATGGAGCAACAGAATTTCACCATCATCTCTCTTAGCAATTCGTGCGGCATAATCAAGCGCAGCAAGTGAGATTTCAGAGAAGTCTGTAGGAACCAAAATTTTCTTAACACGTACTGCAGAAGTTTTTGTTGACATAGTAGAAAGTGCTTTTAATTTAGCGCTGCAAATGTAGCAACTCAAAAACAACAATGCATGATTGGAACATCTGAATTAATTCTTAATCCGCGAGGCTCGGTTTATCATCTTGATCTTTTGCCCGAAGAAATTGCTGATACCATTATTACGG
>JAJAYG010000062.1 GCA_026786335.1 Chitinophagales bacterium
CTGATTGCCATTGCAGTTGGCTGTGTGAGTGTGGTAGTTTTTTGTTTGGTGCATCCATTAGCATCGGTAACTGTAACAGTATATGTTCCTGCCGCAACATTGCTTAAACCGGAAACAGTTGCTCCATTGCTCCATGAATATGTGTATGAAGGTGCGCCGCCTGTGACGTTGCTTGCTACAGTACCATCAGTGCCTCCGTAACGCGAAACGTTGTAACCATTGTAGTTGCTTGCGCCTAATGTAATTTGCATTATAGCAGATTGCAATAATGTTACTGTTTTTGTTTTGGTTTGGTTGGTATTATCTGTTACAGTAAGCGTGTAAGTGCCTGCACCAATACTGCTGATGTTTTGTGTGGTGGTACCATTATTCCACAAAAAAGTATATGGAGCGGTACCGTTAACAATGGTAGCATCAATGTTTCCGTTGGTTGATCCGTTGCAAGCTACATGATAGCCGCCTGCATAGGAGGAGAGGTTGAAGGTAATTTCCATCTGTTGTGCGAAGGAATGAGATACGATAAAAAACAAAATCGGAATTGCAAATAAATTCTTTTTGCTTTTTAGTAACGAGAGAGTGTCGTACTGTTTCCTGTAATTTGGTTTATGATGGGTGAAAAAAAAATCAATCCAATTCGAATTCGAAAGAGCGATGGTTCAAATGTAATATTAGTTTTGAATGGGTGGGTGAAATAATTTTTAAGGGACCTTCTACCGCCTTCATAAATATTGCGGCGAGCAAGTCGGCTCACCCTCCCGCTAAAAAGCGGGACAGGCACGGGGAGAGGGTTGCGGACGCATGTCGGAATTATTTTTTAAAACTACGATACATAATAAAGTTGCTATGAAATTGAAACGGTGGGGTTAGCGCGCAAGGGATTGAAGTGAAAAGCCCACAGCGAAGGGAGAGCATTTTTTTTTGCGTGAGGGTGAGGACTTCCCGCCAAAAGGCGGGATAAATTCCGCAAAAAGCACGACCCCTTTGCTGCTTGCTGTTGGTGATAAGGAGATGCTGATCCCGAGTGCTCGGGACAGCATGACGGTAATGATTGTAAGTTGGAGCAAGCAGCATTGGGGATGCGCCCCGACTTCGCAACATGCCTTCGTTAAAAACTTCGACAGTTGAGAAAAGCTACGTCGGGCAAGCCCCCAAATATTCTTGTTAAAAAAATCACCACTTAAAAGTTTGTATAAAACTCGTATTAAAATTTCCATCCCTAAAATTCTTATCCCTCATTAATGCCTGATGAAAAGGGATGGTGGTTTTAACACCTTCGATTACATACTCGCCTAATGCGCGCTCCATGGTGTGTATGGCTTCTATGCGGGTTTGTGCTGTGCAAATAATTTTTGCAATCATGGAATCGTAGTACGGTGGAATCTGGTAACCATCGTAAATGTGCGAATCAATGCGCACACCATGTCCACCGGGAGTATGCAGTGTGGTTATCTTTCCGGGTGAAGGCCGAAAATCGTTGTGGGGGTCTTCGGCATTTACGCGGCACTCAATGGCATGCATGGTAGGGAAATAATTTTTACCGCTAATGGGTTCGCCCATTGCAATCTTAATTTGCTCTTTGATGAGGTCGAAGTTGATTACTTCTTCGGTTACGCAATGTTCTACCTGTATGCGGGTATTCATTTCCATAAAATAAAAGTTGCGGTGCTTGTCAACTAAAAACTCAACAGTACCCACGCCTTCGTAACTAATAGCATTGCAAGCTGCAATGGCTGCCTTACCCATTTTCTCACGCAGCTCCTGCGTTACAAATGGCGACGGACTTTCTTCCAATAACTTCTGATGTCTTCTTTGAATGCTGCAATCTCGCTCACTTAAGTGACATGCTTTTCCGTATTGATCACCTGCAACCTGTATCTCAATATGGCGTGGCTCTTCAATATATTTTTCCATGTACATGCCATCGTTACCAAAGGCGGCACCTGCTTCTTGCCGTGCAGTGTTGAGTGCGTTTTCCATTTCCTTTTCTTCCCACACAATGCGCATTCCTTTGCCGCCGCCGCCGGCAGTGGCTTTTAGAATTACGGGATAACCCATTTCCGCCGCAAGTTTTTTTCCTTCATTCACATCTGTCATTAAACCTTCGCTGCCTGGTATCACGGGCACACCTGCTTTCTTCATGGTTTCTTTTGCAGTGATCTTATCACCCATCGAAGAAATTTGTGAAGGGGTGGGGCCAATAAACTTTACACCATACTCACCGCAGATGGTGGCGAACTTTGCATTCTCGGCAAGGAAACCATAGCCGGGATGTATGGCATCGGAACCGGTAACTTCTGCTGTTGCCATAATTTTTGCCATGCTCAAATAACTATCCTTGGAGGGTGGAGGGCCAATGCAAACAGCTTCATCGGCAAATTTTACGTGGAGCGATTCGCGGTCGGCAGTGGAGAAAACAGAAACGGTTTTAATTCCCATCTCTCTGCAGGTTCGAATGATGCGCAATGCGATTTCGCCGCGGTTAGCAATTAATATTTTCTTAAGTGGTTTTATTTTTGGTTTACTCATTTTGGGAAACCTACCTTTTGGCAGGCGAGGTGAAAAATGATGAATGAAATGTGTGATTGATTTTTTTACCCCTGATCCCTTCGGGAAGGGATCCCTTCGGGAAGGGGTCAGGGGTATTTTATTACGGTTCGATAAGGAAGAGCGGTTGATCGTATTCAACCGGCTTTGCATTCTCAACTAAAATCTTTACGATCTTTCCTTTGTGCTCGCTCTCGATTTCGTTGAAGAGTTTCATTGCTTCAATTACGCAGAGCACGGTGCCGGTGGTTATTTCGTCACCCACATTTATAAAAGGTGGTTTATCGGGCGAAGGGGTGCGGTAGAATGTGCCGATCATAGGTGATTTGATGGTGATGTATTTTGAATCATCACTTGCAGCAGGTGCTTCGGTTTTTGGTACAGCAATTTCTTTTGGTGCAGAAGCAGCCGCTGAAATCATTTGCTGTTGAACAGGTGCCGTTGCAAGTTGTGCCGTAGCATAAGGGTTGTGCGTGCGCAAGGTGATTTTTGCATTTGCTCTTTCAATGCTCAACTCCGATACATTGGATTTGTTGAGCATGTTAATGAGTTTCTGAATCTCTTCTAAACTCAGTTCGGGTTTTGGTGCAGCAACTTTTGCTGATGGTTTATTTTCTTTTTTCTTCACGTTTATTTTTTTTGAAGGAGGCGAAAGATAGGAGAAATTTTTTTTCGGGAAAGGAAATGGTAAGAGAATGAATTTCTTTTGGAGAAATGAAAAGTATTGTTTTTGAACAAACAAAAATCAATTGACAATTGTAACTCTTGAAATACAAAATAAACAGGCGATCAAAAGCATTAGAACTATAGAAGAAAAGAAGATGGTAAAAGTTGGGAGGGTAAGAAAAACTACTGTGGAGCAGGAGCTTTTTTTAAGAGGATTGAAGCAGTCATTTAAGGAAGTGAAGTTGCACGAGCAAGGCAAATTGAAAATGAAATCTGCTAGAGAATTATTGAATGAAATATAGAGTTGAAGCTACCCCATACTTCTCAAAGGAGTTTAAAATGAGATGATCATGAAATAGAATAAGACCAACAAGATTCTTGAATAAAGATTATACAGATGTAGTGATTCTTCTTCTTCTTCTAAGATTATTTATACTTAAGCTTGATTCTTAAAATCCTCACCTTCGGCCCCTCTCCGAAAAGGAGAGGGGTGGCTGGCGCATATTGGTTTTAGTGTGGATGGAAAACTTATTTACTCTTATCTTTAAATGGCGGAATGGCCGGAACATTTTGCTCTTGGGTTTTCAGTTCTTCCAATAACTCTTCAACACCTTTATTCAGTTGCGCATCGGTTCCTAAGTATTCTTGTGCGGGATCATTGTCAAGTACAATATCGGGATCAACTCCATAGCCTTCAATTACCCAACCTTTATCATTATAAGGTGCAAACTCGGGTCGCATTAAATAACCGCCATCCATTAACGGGAGCGAACCGCGAATACCAACTACGCCGCCCCAGGTTCTTACACCAATCACTTTTCCGATGTTGTATTTTTTAAAGCGGTAAGCAATGATGTCGCCATCACTTGCAGAGTAACGATCAATCAATAAAACTTTAGGACCTAAAAGCATTTGAGGATCGGTGCCTCCAATCGTATTGCGCATCATGTTGTAGTAAACTAATTCTTTCGATAATCTTTCTGCCACCAAGCCCGAAACAAATCCGCCGCCATTACCTCTGTCGTCAATGATCAATGCTTTCTTATTAAGTTGCGGATAAAAATGTTTGATGAACTCATTTAATCCCTCAACTCCCATATTGGGAATGTGGAGGTATCCGATTTTCCCACCAGAGATTGAATCTACATAGCGAATGTTGTGCTGCACCCAATTGTAGTAGTACAGTTCTTTTTCATTACCAATTGGAATCACAATTACTTTTCTGCTTCCAGCTAATGAAGCTTTGCTGTTTACGGTTAATTCAACTTGCTTGCCGGCCGTGTTTACGAGTGATGAATAAATATCGTTCATCGAATTGGTTGCTGCGCCGTTTACAGCAAGAATAAAATCACCGGCATTTACATTTACTCCCACTTCTGTTAATGGTGAACGCAGATCGTTGCTCCAATTTGCTCCATCTAAAATTTTATCGATCTTATAATATCCGGATGCATCTTTCGAAAGTTTTGCGCCCAGCATTCCCATTGGAATTCTTTCGGGCTTTGGTTCATCACCACCACCAACATAAGAGTGACCGATGCTTAATTCACCAATCATTTCACCAATAACATAAGTAAGATCGGCTCGGTGATTTACATAAGGTACCAATGCGCCGTACTTTGTTTTCATTGCATTCCAATTTACTCCCTGCATGGTGGGATCGTAGAAGAAGTCGCGCATTTGCCGCCAGCATTCATTAAAGATTTCATTCCACTCATCATGCTTGTTCACCCACAATTTCATTCCGCTTAAATCAACATTCTTATCGATAGTAAATTTTGATTGCGGTACATCAATGATGGAATAGTTGCCATGATTGGCTACCATCATTTTCTTTCCATCAGCAGAAATTTCGTAGCCATCTAAGTTGCCGAGGTTGTCTTCCTTCTTTCCTTTCAATTTATAAATCATCAATGAAGATTGAGCATCACCCGGTTTAGTTCTTTGATAATAAACATTGTCGCCGATTGAATTGATGTTGAAATAATTTGCTGCATCAATGGGTAATGAAATCAGGCGATTCATAATTCCATCGAGATCAATTTTTACATCAGTTACTTTTGGCTTTGTTGCATCATCTGTTTTAGCAGGTGTTTTTTCATTTTTCTTTTTGGAAGAAGCTGTTGAATCTGCTTTCGATTGCTCATCTGTTTTTACTTCGTCATTCTTTGGTGCAAATGGCGATGCAGTTTCTTTAGCAAGCGGAATACAATACACC
>JAJAYG010000063.1 GCA_026786335.1 Chitinophagales bacterium
CAGGTAATACGCATGTTGGCTTTTAAGAATTTCACTTAATTGAAATGGGTTTGTAAAATTCCATCTTAAAATTTTCCAACATGCGGCAGAAACGAAAATGAAAAGCACATAATACCTGAATGCTCTGAATAAAAAACTGAACCGTGTTTCATTCCTTACCAAAAAAATAAATGACATCAGAAATGCAGCATTGATTCCATGTTCCTGATGAGCAACAAAACTGTTTTTTGTAACTATAAAAACTAAAAAGAAAATAGTAAAGAGCCAATTGAAAATTACTTGCCGCTCAAAAACCAAACAGCAAAGTATTAACGCAACCCAAATGATTTCGAAAGCAAGTGCAACATCATTTGATGATGCAATTAATTGAGGAATCATTAGCAAGTGAAGCAACCAATAGGTATTGTCAGCAGCGGGATTTATTAATACGGGTTCATTCAATTGATGGATTAAATGATTGCTCAGGTATTCCACTGCAATCACGAACAGCATAAACCCATAAAATATTTTTGAAATCAGTTTCCTTTCTACGCTGGTTTTTGATTCATTAATCATACTTATCGTTTTACTGATTGCATTTGAATGAATCAATCACTGTTATTTGTATCGCTTGCATTTGAGAACCATTCCACACTAATCTTTGATCAGCAATTTTTATTACTTCAATCTTCTCTTCGCGCCCGCATTGCAGGTAATTGCAAAGCCAGTTGCGAAAATTATTTTGCGCCTCCCTATCATTTGCCAATCGCCTGGTTGCTATTTCCTTTAAGGCAGGAAAAGTTGAAAAGCGTTTATCAATCACTTTAAGTATCGGATCATGGAAGTCGTTTGTTTTTAAAACCTGATAGTAATCAAGAATAGAAAAAAGATATCCCGGAGCTATCTCTTTTGAATCGGAAAGATTTAATTCGGTATCATTAAGAAAAATGACTTTGCGATCAAATTCATTCAAAGGAGGATGAATGGAAGAATACATACCCCAATGAAAAATGGGAATGGTCTCTATTCCCTTATAAGTCATAAAAATCTGCAGTGCAATAAAACAAGTGAAGAAGATGAAAAGCCATTTATCTTTTCTAAAAACTTCGCTGATAAATATTTGTGGTTTCAAGTTGGTCTATCAATTATTAAACTGAAAACAAGGTAATCAGATTTTCCTTTCAGTATCAATTCCATGGCGCATAGTTTCTTTCCACTTTATTTATACATCACTAAATATTTTTTTAGGTTACTCTAAATTTATTTTTATTTTTGTCAAAATTTTTTTTCAATGGCTTCCCTTACCGAGGAGAATTACCTCAAATCAATTCACTCATTGATGGAGAAAAGCAGCAGCGCTCCTGTTACCACCAACGATTTATCAGCCGCAATGAAAATAAAAGCTGCTTCGGTAACCGATATGCTGAAGAAACTTTCAGCCAAGAAGTTGATTCATTACAAAAAATATCAGGGAGTGTTACTTACCCACACAGGCAAACTTCTTGCAATTTCCATCATCAGAAAACACCGGTTGTGGGAATTATTCCTTACAGAAAAATTAAAGTTTTCATGGGATCAGGTTCATGAAATGGCAGAAGAACTCGAGCATGTGAGTTCGCAACAATTGATTGAAAGGCTCGATGCTTTTTTAGGTCACCCCAAGTTTGATCCGCATGGCGATCCCATTCCCGATCACAATGGTAAAATGGCTGATTATAAGTTTTTCAACCTTTCATCATTGACCATAAATGAAAAAGGAAAAGTTGCAACAGTAATTGAACAACAACCTTCATTTCTAAAGCATCTTAATAAATTGAACATCAAAGTTGGTACTACAATCAAAGTTCTTGATCGCGTTGATTTTGATAAAAGCCTAACCATATCGGTAGGCAGTAGTTCACTATTTTCAATCAGCAATGAAATTGCTAAAAATATTCTGGTATCAAAATGAATTATTCTAAAATACAATCGGGCAAGTCGTTAGATGATGTCCACTCTTCTGTTGACACAACAAAGAAAATTGGCATTGCAAAATCCATGTTTGCATTTATGGGCCCAGCCTACTTAGTAAGCGTTGGATACATGGACCCCGGTAACTGGGCAACAGATATTGCAGGCGGCAGTGCCTTTGGTTACAATCTCATTTGGGTTCTGCTGATGTCGAATCTGATTGCAATTCTGCTGCAAAGCCATTGTGTAAAATTAGGAATCGTAAGAGGCAGAGATTTAGCACAGGCATCAAAAGAAGCGTTTCCTTCTATAGTAAATATCCCTCTGTGGATATTGGCTGAAATCGCAATTGCAGCAACTGATCTTGCCGAAGTGATTGGGTTTGCTTTGGGATTAAATTTGCTCTTTCACATCCCTATGCTATTGGGTGTTTCAATTGCAGTATTTGACAGTTTGCTTTTGTTATTGCTGATTCAATTAGGCATTCGTAAAATGGAAGCATTTATAATTGTGCTCGTGCTTATCATTTGCTCTTGTTTTTTCTTCGAAATTTTTATTGCAAAACCAGATGTTGCTGAAATTGCGATGGGTTTCATTCCTTCCATTCCAAATGAAACTGCACTTTACATTGCTATAGGAATTATTGGCGCTACGGTAATGCCGCATAATTTGTATTTGCATTCAGCACTTGTTCAAACACGTAAAATTGAGCAAACAGAAAAAGGAAAACGCAGGGCAATACGTTTCAATATTTTTGATTCTGTGATCGCCCTCAATCTTGCATTTCTTGTTAATGCATCTATTCTTATTCTTGCTGGTGCAGTTTTTTTTACCCATGGTTACCATCAAATTACAGAAATGCAGGATGCGCATGGTTTGCTTGCACCTTTGTTAGGAAATACACTTGCCCCAATACTTTTTGCAATTGCATTGATTGCATCGGGGCAATGCTCAACAATCACCGGTACACTATCGGGGCAAATTGTGATGGAAGGTTATTTGAATTTGCGAATTACTCCATGGTTGCGCAGGTTAATGACAAGAACGATTGCAGTGATCCCGGCCTTTTTGGTTATTTGGATTAATGGTGAAGGGGCCACCGGCGAACTGCTGATTTTAAGTCAGGTGGTTTTAAGTTTGCAATTGGGTTTTGCAGTAATACCGCTCATTCATTTTGTTAGTGACAAAAAGAAGATGGGCGCATTTGCAATCAGCACCTGGTTAAAAATTGCATCATGGCTTTCTGCAATTATAATCATTGCACTCAATGGAAAATTAGTATTGAGCTTCTTAATAAATCTAATCTCCACAGCAGGAAGTTATCAATGGTTGGTGTATACAACAATTTTACCATTGGTAATTCTTGCTATTGCTTTGTTGCTCTACATTACTTTGCATCCATTAATTTCAAAACCAAGTAATAATTTAACAGGTTTGCATAAAGCCAGTTTACCCATGGAGTTTGAAGTAAAAGATGAGTTCAGGAAAATTGCAATTGCTGTTGATTTCTCTGCAAAAGATCAATTAACAATTTCACATGCACTAACAGCCGGCGGACATAAGGCCATTTACTTTTTAATTCATGTGGTGGAATCAGCCGGTGCATTAATGATGGAAAAAGAAATTCATGATCTTGAATCGCAGGATGATTTAAATCAACTTAAACGTTATGCAGCAGCACTGGAAGAAAAAGGTTACATGGTTGATTATGAATTGGGGTTTGGAAAACCCACAACAGAAATTCCAAAATTTGTTGCGAAGAAAAATGCCGATTTGTTAGTGATGGGGGCACATGGCCATCGAGGATTAAAAGATATGATCTTTGGCGAAAGCATAAATGCTGTAAGGCACAGTATAAAAATTCCTTTACTCGCAGTAAAATAATTCGGGGTAATGAAAAACATTTTTAAGTCGGGTGATGTAAAGCAATTAACTTTTGTAGTAAAGAAAAGCGACATGCCTACTTTCCCTACCGGAACAGTGCATGAAGTTTATTCAACCTTTGCACTTGCACGTGACGCAGAATGGACGACCCGGCAGTTTGTTTTGGAAATGCGTGATGAAGATGAAGAAGGAATTGGTACCATGGTTTCTGTAATCCATCATGCCGCTGCATTTGTGGGTGAAGAAGTTTTAATTACAGGAAAAATAAAAAGCATTATCAATCACGAATTAATTTGTGAGTACAAAGCCAGTGTTGGATCACGGTTAATTGCAACCGGTGAAACCGGGCAAAAGATTTTGAAGCGCGAAAAGTTTGAGAAAATATTTTCTTGATTAAAAAAATAATAGCAAGCAGTTTAGAAATACAAGAATGGAAAAACACATTGACATAAAAAATAAGAAAGCGTTTTTCGAATTCGAGTTCCTCGACAAGTTTGTTGCAGGTATGGTTTTAACCGGCACCGAAATAAAATCTATTCGCCAAGGTAAAGCAAACATGAGTGATGCATGGTGCTATATTAATAAGGGAGAGTTGTGGGTTAAGAATCTGAATATTTCTTCTTATGATAAAGGAACGCACTACAATCACGAACCTTTGCGGCCGCGCAAATTATTATTGAAGAAAAAAGAACTTAACAAACTCGAATCAAAAATTAAAGAGAAAGGGTTAACAATTATTCCTTTCCATTTATTTATATCGGAAAGAGGTTTTGCAAAAATTGAAGTTGCTCTTGAAAAAGGAAAGAAAGTGCATGATAAACGCGACTCAATTAAAGATCGCGATGCAAAGCGCGAAATCAATCGCGCAGGAAAATATCGCGAATAAAAAAAGCCGCTGTTTTTTGCAGCGGCCTTTAAATATTTATAAAACTCCCTAATTCTTTTTATCCAAAGTATATTGTCTTATGGTTCCAATATTTGTAACGGGATCCTGAACAATTATTTGAAGTTTCATTTGTTTTTCACTGCACTTAATTATATCAAAGATTTGGGAATCTAAAGTTTCAGGATCAAATAACACTAACTGCTCCTTATTCTTTACATCACCAATATTGCCGGTAAAATTCCATTTTTTAGAGGTAACTGTGGTTACGCTATCATTAGTTAGTGCATCAAAACAATTAACGGTGTTATTAGTGATGTCAATTGAATTCTCAGTTCTTATTTTCAGGTTTTCAATATATCCGCCATTCTTATCAAACGTCATAATGTAATTATAATAATCTACTGTTTTATCAGTTTCCTCACCACAACCACCTTGTATTGTTAAAGAATCAATAACTCTTCTTAATGAGTCTTTGAAATCAACTGTATAAACACTAACAGTCCAATCACCCACTACCCTGTGCTTTCTTGAATAGAGGGAGAAGAATGGATCTTCTGGTCCCTTTTTACAGCTATTCCAAGTCATAATAAAACTAACTCCAATAATAATAAGTACAATAAACCTGAGTTTTTTCATTTTCAACTGTTTGTTTTTAAAATCGTGTTTTTTTTTGAATGCCGCCAAAGATAAAAGAAATTTTCTTTCTTGGCTTTTGTTAACGATTTTTAAGGAATTAATTTAAGATTTGAATTCATTGGAATGCACATTAAGACTTGAAACTATGTAAAGAAGTTGCAATGATTTTAGAATATTTAAAATAAAACTTATGATCATTGAAGAATTAAATGCTGACTATTGGCAAAGGAGATACAATGACGGTACTAACGTATGGGATGCAGGAGATGTTTCAACTCCGCTCAAAAACTATTTCGATCATCTTACTTCAAAAGAAATCAAGATATTAATTCCCGGCGCTGGAAATGGTTACGAAGCCGAGAATCTTTTAAATGCCGTATTTAAAAACACCTGCCTTCTTGATTATGCCATTCATCCATTAAAGGAATTCAAAAAAAGAGTTCCGGGCTTTCCCGATTCACAATTAATTCATCAGGATTTTTTTGATCATGAAGGTAAGTATGATCTTATAATAGAGCAAACATTCTTCTGCGCCCTTCATCCATCATTAAGAAATAAATATGCGCTCCACATTCATCATCTTCTAAATGATAATGGAAAATTGGTTGGCTTGCTTTTTAATAATCCAATGGCCGACAGAGTGCCGCCGCCTTTTGGTGGTACTAAAGAAGAGTACCTTAAATACTTTTCGCCACTTTTCAATATTAAAACTTTTGATCAATGTTATAATTCAATTCCCCCAAGAAAAGGGAATGAGTTTTTTATGATTCTTGAAAAGAAAATAAAATCACAGGATTAAAATTCTACAATAAAAAAGCAGAACCATTGCC